>JBKKAI010000362.1:0-9564 GCA_046714815.1 Terriglobia bacterium
ATCGTTACGTCCCCGGTGTGATGCGGCGTGGCGTGCGGCAGGCCTTGCGGACGCTGCCCGTTCTGCGCGCCGATCTACGGCGCAAGTTAAGCCACACCATTCTCGGCTGCGATCTGACGGTCGAATCGCTATTCTTGGATAACTTCTACGCCGCCTTTCCCGCCGCCGAACAGGAGTCCTTGTTGGTCCGTGAGCCCGTGGGCGTCTATGACGAATATCTTCGGCATTGGAATGCCCGGCCCGATTGGACCTTGCTGGGGCGCATGCTCTATGCCGATATCAAGACGTACCTCGTGGAGCTGCTGATGAAGCAGGACCAGATGAGCATGGCGGCGTCGATTGAAAGCCGCGTGCCCTTTCTCGATCACCACTTTGTCGCCTTCGCCATGAGCATGCCCGACCACATGAAGATCCGGGGCGGTGAACAAAAATACGTGCTGAAGAAAGCCGTGAGCGGGCTGCTCCCCGATGACATCATTTATCGCAAGAAGATGGGCTTCCCGACGCCGCTACGGCTGTGGTTTCGCGATTCGTCCTCCGATCCCTTGCTCAAAAAGCTTACCGCCGCCGATTCCTTCACCGGCCAATGGGTGCGCCGACAATCGGTAACAGATTTGATTGAGAGCCACCGCGCCGGTTTGCACGATGGCACAGACCGGTTGTGGCGCCTGTTGAATCTGGAGCGCTGGGGCGGGCTCTTTTTCGGCTCGGGCGGCGCGGCGGCGGGAGCCGAGGAAGCGGCGCGGCGGCTGGACAGGATCGCGGTGTAAGGCGGCGACATGAAGCTGCTCTGGATCAAAACCGACTTTCTGCATCCCACCACGCGCGGCGGGCAGATTCGCACCCTGGAGATGCTGCGGTGCCTTCACCGGCGGCATGAGGTGCATTATTTGGCTCTCGACGACGGCACGCAGCCGGAGGGCCCGGCCCGAGCGCACGAATACTGCCGGCACTTTGAGAGCATCGCGCATCATGCGCCCTCGAAACGCTCACTTGCGTTCGCGGGCCAGTTGATCGAAGGCCTTTTTTCGCCTCTGCCCGTGGCGGTGAATCGATGGCGGTCGGAGGCTATGCGCCGGCGCATAGCCGAGATGGACCGGCGCGAGAAGTACGACGCCGTCGTCTGCGATTTTCTGTTCCCGGCGCCGAATGTTCCCCATCTGGAACGCGTGGTGCTGTTCCAGCACAATGTGGAAGCCATGCTCTGGCGGCGCCACGCCGAGCACGGCGCCACGCCTATGCACCGCGTCTATTTCCGCCTCCAAGCGCGCCGCATGGAGGACTATGAGCGACAGGTCTGCCGCACCGTGCGCCGCGTGGTCGCCGTGTCGGCCAACGACGCGCGCGTCATGGAGCGGGACTACGGAATCAACGGCGTCGGCGACGTCCCCACCGGCGTCGATGTCGATTTCTTCGCGCCCCCGCCGGCGGCCCAAGCCAAGGCCGATCTGGTGTTACTTGGATCGATGGATTGGATGCCAAACATTGATGGCGCCCTATGGTTCGCCGGCGAGGTTCTTCCGTTGCTGCGGCGGAGCCATCCGGATTGTTCGGTGGCGCTGGTGGGCAGAAAACCGGCGGCCGCGTTGACGGCGCTGGCGGCGAAGGATTCCCGCGTCCACGTTACCGGCACCGTGCCCGACGTGCGCCCGTGGCTCCATGGATCGAAAGTCTCCATCGTCCCCTTGCGCGCCGGAGGAGGAACGAGGTTGAAGATCTACGAGGCCATGGCGGCCGCCGTTCCCGTCGTTTCCACATCGATCGGCGCCGAAGGCCTCGACGTGGAAGACGGCGTGACAATCCGCATGGCCGATTCGCCCGAGGCGTTTGCCGAAGCCTGCGCGCAGCTTCTCGACGATGCCGCGGCGAGGACCCGCATGGCGGACGCGGCGCGGCGGATGGTTGCCGAACGCTACTCTTGGGAAGCGGTTACCAACGTGTTTGAGCGGTATCTTTGATTATGACTGCTTCCGGGGCCATGACCGCCACCAGCGTTTTCGTGGTTGCCGCGGTGTTGGCCGGCTACATCCTGATTGGCTATCCGCTGTTGCTATTGATTTGGAAACGCCTCTTTGCGCGCCCGGTCGCCAAACAGCCCGGTTACCAGCCGGCGGTGACGGCGGTGATCGTCGTCTATAACGGCGAACGGTTTCTCGCCGGGAAACTGGAGAGCCTGCTGGCGGTTGCCTACCCGCCGGAAAAGATCGACATAGTCGTCGTCTCCGATGGTTCCACCGACCGTACGCCCGCTATTGCCCGCCAATTTGCCGGGAATCGCGTCAGTTTGCTCGAGGTTCCGCGCGGCGGCAAATGCGCCGGTTTGAACGCGGGCATCGCCGCGGCATCGGGCGAAATTCTGCTGCTGACCGACGTGCGGCAGGTGATCGAACGCCATGGCGTGGCCGAGCTTATGGCAAACTTCGCCGATCCTTCCGTTGGCGCAGTCAGCGGGCAATTGAAGATTCGCGCCGGCGAAACCAGGCAAGAGGCCGAGATCGGTCTTTACTGGCGGTTTGAAACCTGGGTTCGCGAATCGTTAAGTGCGATCGACTCCATGTTTGGTGGCACGGGGCCATTCTACGCGCTGCGCCGCGAACTGGCCGTGCCCGTGCCCCCCGATATTCTGCTGGACGATATGTACCTTCCGTTGGCGGCGTTCCGGCGCGGCTACCGGTTGGTGATGGAAGCGCGAGCGGTGGCCTGGGATGATCCGACATCGCTCGAAACCGAACTGGACCGGAAAGTACGCACACTGGCCGGCAACTACCAGTTGCTCGTGCGATATCCGTGGTTGCTCGGTTGGGGCAATCGCATGTGGATACACTTTGTGAGTTACAAGTTCGGCCGCCTTCTGCTGCCTCTGTTGCTGACGCTATTATTGGGTTCCTCTCTGGCCATGGAAGGCGCGGCTCGGCTGTGGTTAACGGGTGCGCAGTTGTGCGGTTACGCCCTGGCGCTGGCCGATCCATGGATGCCCGATGGCTTTATTCTGAAGCGCGTCAGCTCGCCGGCCCGGACGTTCCTGATGATGATGGTGGCCACGGTGCGCGGGTTGAAGGTGTTTTTTGTTCCGGCCCGGAGTTTATGGAAAGTCACCGGGTCCACGCCTGCCCATGGCAACAGATTCCGATAAATAGAAAAAGAGCGCCGATCATGCTGAACCCGCCGCTCAACTAGAAAGCCTCACTTGCCAGCGGTACTCCCACGGCAGCGGACCCTGGTAGGTAAGGCAAATCACGGGAGCCGGTTCCCGCTGGCCCAGAGCGATCGATTGCCAGCCGGAGCGCTCGCTCACCGCTGCGCCGCCATCGGGGGGGGGAAGCGTGAGATGATCCCGGCTCGCCTCCTCGGCCAGATGCCAGAACAGTTCCACGGTGTGAGTGCCGGCTGGACCCGAGATGCGATCCTCAACCGAAAGCAGCGCTTCGGTTTTATCCAGAGCGAGGCGCCGCGTGTGGGCACAACCCGCATAGTGGCACACGGCCTCCACGCGGTCCGTCTCCGCGCCGGTTTCCCACAATGTACAGGCCGTCTCCGGCCGGCCTTGCCAGGCGAAGGGCCCGGCGGGCGTGGCATGGTCCAGCCCGTTGATGCGGGCCGTATTGTGCGCGGCCGAACCGCGGAATTGGTCCCGGGCCTCCGGATCGGCCACATAGGTGTAGGTCCCGGAATCCATGAGAATCTCTTTGCCGCCGGCTCGGACAACCAGGCTGAGCGCGTCCGAATGGCTATGCCCGGCGGCGGCCGGGCCCAGGTTTCCGGTATCGAACACGACATGATAATTTTCGTTCGCGAGGACAGCCAAACCGCTCGCCTCGAACCGTTGGGAGCGATACGCCGGCGCAGTCGCAGCGGGCGGAGGTAATTCGATGAGCCACCAGTTGGCCAGATCCTGACGGTCTTCGGTGGAGTAGTTCCAGTTGGGATCGGGAATCAGGCAAGCGGCGGTGGCAAGCGTCGCCCTGCCGTAGGCGCGGTGCGCGCCGAAGGGATGGAAGAAGCGGCCGCCGTCGTCGTCGCCGAACAAAGGCAGCTCGCGGTCCGGTCCGAGAAGAGCATCGAGGAAACGGCACATCCGCCGCAGCGGTTCGGGCCATTGAGTATCGCAGCCGGCCAGATGGGCATGGAATAGAAACATGTCCAGCGCGTAAACGTGGTAGTAACTGCTTTGCTCGAAGTGGCTGCCATCGGCGCGCACCTGCCGTTCCCATTGCGCCGACACGGTGCGGTGGCCTAACTCGCGCCAACGCGCCGCTGCCGGCCACTCGGGGAAGGCAACTCCCAGCGCATGGAGCGCCACGGCCTCGCCGAGCAGATGCGTATTGGGCGAAAAGTAGAACGACAGGTTATGCGCCAGGTGATGGCCATGCTGATAGAGACCTTCGAGAAACCGCGCGCGCAGCGCCGGCCGCAAACTCCCGCCAACCAAATGCGCAATCCACATCCAGGACAGCGCGCGGAAGGCGACCTCGAGCGCGCTGGCCCAATTGATGCCCCGTTGCAATGGATTCTGCTGGAGCCAACTGGTCAACTCCGTTTCCAGCATGGCGGACGAGGCGGCCTCGCCATGCAACAATACATCCTGCGCGAGCACAACCAGATGCTGATGGCGGTTGAGTTCCCAGATCACTTTGTGATCGCCCGCGCGATTGTAGTTGAGATAGGGAATGCGGCGGAAATAGACCGGCGGTGTTTCGCGGCCGGAGATGTAATCGCGCCGCCAATGTGTTTCCTCTCCGATGTCGAGTGTCAGACCAAGCAGCGGAAAGCGGCGGGAGCGGATCACCGCGGCCAAGCGGGCGATTCCGGCGGCTTCAGCCGTTCCCTGCAACCGCTCGCGCAGCAGCGCCGGATCGGGCAGAGCGGGGATTCGGTGGTCACCGCCTGGAAAGCGCGGCGGGAAAGCCAATAAGCGAAGATTGGCTCCCTCCTGCGCCAGCCGGTCCAGCGCCTCGCGCGGACTCCGCAGCAGGCGCAGGAACTTTTGCGCCTTCACGATCCTGTCTCCCGTCCCAGCAACTCGCGATACAGTGCTACCCACTGGTCCCGGCTTCGTTCGGGAGCGTAACCGGCAACGGCCTCCCGGCCCCGGGCGGCCAGTTGACGCACCAGCGCGGGGTCTTCAAGCAGACGGAAGCATCGTTCGGCCACGGCTGCGTCGTCATCAAGATCGACCAGCAAAGCCGTTTCCTCATCCCGCACGATATAGGGAATGCCGCCGGCGCGCGTGGCCACGATGGGAAGCCCCGAGGCCATGCATTCGAGCAGAGAGCCGGGCATGCAGTCGATGTCCGGGGTCGTGAGATAGATTTCGGAGTCGTTGTAGAGGGCGGGGATATCGGCCGGCGGCACGCGGCCCAGAAACCGGACATTGGCCAGCCTCAGTTCCGCGCTGAGGGCTTCCAGGCTTTCCCGCAGAGGTCCATCGTGGGCGATAGTCAACGAGGCGGCCGGGTAGCGGTCCTGAATGCGCCGGAAGGCGCGCAGAATACAGGGGACGTTATAGAGCGGCTCCAGAATCCGGTTCGTCATGAAGACCGGCCGCACGGGCCCGCGGTCGCGCCAGATGAAGCCTCTGACGTCGATGAAATTGCGTATCTCCCGCGCCTGGACGCCAAAGCCGGCGAAAACGCCGGCTAAGAACCCGGATGGTGTGATGACGGCGTGCGCCAGACGGACGGCCGGCAATGCCATAGGCCAGTTGCGCAGATGATCTTCGCACTGGCCGTCGCGATAGTTGAGTATGACTTTCTTGCCGCACAGCCGGCCGAGCAGCAGCGCCGGCAGCGCCCAGAAGTTGTAAGACCAGTAAGCAGCCGAGAAGACATGCAGGATTTCGGTTCGCGCGACGCCGGCCTGCAGCAACGCAAAGTAGTGAATGAAGTTGGCGGCGGTCCGGACATAACGGATCCGCTTGAGCCAACGCAGCGGACCGGGCAGCCGCGGATTGATGGGCAGGAACGTCATGTCGACGTCCGGCACACTTTCCATTTCCTTGCGAATCCGGCTCGCCTGAATCGATTGGCCGCCCAGAATGTCGAAACTGGGCGCGACCAACAAAACCTTCATGGGCGGGCGGTTCATTCCTTTGCCGGGGAAACTTCTTCCAGCCGGATCGCTTGCGGCAATCCGGTGCGCGCGGCCTCGAGCATCTTACGGCAGACCAGTGTGGCCCGCGCGCCGTCGAGCGCGGTGACTTCCTGCGGCTTTCCCTGACGGATGCAGGCGACGAACGACTCCATCTGCTCCTTGTATCCTTTGTCGCCCCAAAACTTCCTGCTATCGGAACGCAGCTTGTGCCGCAACGACAGCCGTTTGAAATCCTCGGTGACGGCGCCAAACCCTTGGCCGAACACCTCGAGACGCTCGCCGCCCGACGTTTTGCTGCCCACCGTGCAATAGGCCAGCGATGCGATGGATCCGTCGGCAAACTGAAGCGTCGCGGCCAGATTGTTTTCGCCCACCGGATCCTTCTGCTCCGCCGGCAGCGAGTAGGCCATGACACGCACCGGTTCGGCCTCCAGCAGCCAGTAGAGGAGATCGGCAAAGTGGCAGGTTTCGCCTAAGATCGCTCCGCCGATGGCCGGGTCGGCCATCCAGTAGCCGCCCGAGATGCCCGGTGAGTTGACGCGGCAGTGGATGACAACAGGCCCGCTGCGGCGGCGCATCCGATCCTTGACGGCGCGGTAGTAGGGCGCAAAACGGCGGTTGAAACCCACCGTGATTTGTCCGTTTGTCTCCTCCACGGCGGCCATCACCTGCCGGCACTCTTCTTCGGTAATCGCCATCGGCTTTTCGACGAATACATGCTTGCCGGCCCGTAGCGCGGCGATCGCTTGCGCGGCATGATATTGATTGCGGCTCGTGATCAGGACGGCGTCAATGTTGGGATCACCGAGGACTTCGTCATAATCGGTCGTCGCATACTCGGTTTGATAACGCGCGCCATAGCTCTGCGCCCGGACGCCGCCGCCTGACTGCACGGCGCGCAGCCGGACACCGGGCAGCTTCCGGAGATTCGGGATGTGGCTCCAGCGCGCCAGGTTGCCGGCGCCGATCAGGGCAAAACGAAGTTCGTCTTTCACTACCGGTTGCGGACGCACTGGAACACGGCGCTGCGGTTGGAACTGGACCTCCTCCGGGTTGGCTGCCGCAGCGTATCGCAGCAGCACCGCCAGACTGTTTTGCGCCGGGTCCATGATGGTCTGGTAGGCGGCGGCGGCCTGCTCCAGCGTGTACTGGTGGGTGATCAGCGGTTGCAGTTGAACATCGCCGCGCCCCACCAGCCGGAGGAACTCTTCCATGTTCCGGTTCTCCGTCCAACGCACGTAGGGCAGCGGATAATCCCGGCCGCGCTTTTCATACGCCGCATCGTAGCTGCCTGGACCGTAGGCGCGCGACATGAATAGTTGAATCTCCTTGAGATACATGTCGTTCCAAGAGAAATGCATGTCGACGGCGCCGACCACGACAATCCGCCCGCGATCGCGGCACAACTCGACGGCCAGGCGGCTGGGCGCGTCGCTTTTCGAAGCGGCGGCGATGACAACGATGTCGGCGCCAACGCCTCCCGTCCACCCGGAGACGGCTTCACGGGCCTCGCCTGTCGCCGTATGAGGCGTGCCGAGCTTGCGCGCCAGCTCCGTCCGGCCGGCCTTTAAATCAATACCGATCACCCGGCCGCCCTGCAGGCGGGCCAGTTGCGCCGTCAGTTGCCCAACAAGACCGAGCCCGATGACGGCCACCGTGTCGCCCAGGCCGATCTGTGCAATCCGCACGGCGTTCATGGCGATGCTGCCTAAAGTGGCGAAGCAGGCATGCTCAAACGCGACGCCATCGGGAATCCTGGCAACCAGGTTGCGCCCGGTGAGGATGGTCTCGGCGTGCCCGGTGCCTTCTCCGCCATAGGCGACACGCGCGCCAATGTCGATGTCCTTCACGGTGGGATGTTTTTCCACCACGATGCCGGCGCCCGAATATCCCAGCGCCGCGTATTCGCTGAACTTGGCCCGCACCTCGCGCGCCGTCGCCAGAGGGCCCATCATCTTTGCCGCTTCCCAGACCTTGCGGATGTGAGAAGGATTATCTGCCACCTCTTTCAGTACGCCTTCCTTATGGAGGCTGGCCGTTTCGGTCCCGCTGCTGATCAGCGAAAAAACAGGGCACACCAGAACATGGTGCGGCGTGACGGCCGGATCGGGAACCTCTGCGACGATTATGTCTGCGATACCTTTGCGTAGGACTTGTTTCATCGGATTCTTTTCTATCGTCAGGTTACGTCAATTCCCGCCAACCGTTTCCTTATGCAACCACTGTTCCAAAACCAGCAACCTCCAAAAATGAACCGGCGCCGTTCCGCTCTCCACCGATTGCCGCCACCAGGCCCGCATCGGCTCGGCCCGCAGCCAGCCATCGCGCAACAGAAGCGATCCATTCAGCATCGCTTCCACGCGCGGACGCCAATCGCGAAGCAGCCAGTGCTCGACGGGAATCGTAAAACCCCGTTTCGCTCCCGCCGCCACCCGCGCCCCTAATCTCCGCCGGGCCAGTTCCCGGAGAATCGCTTTCAATTCTCCGTTGTGCAGGCGCAACTCGAGCGGCAGGCGGGCCGCGAAGTTCCACAACTCCTGATCGAGAAACGGACTGCGCGCCTCAATGCCGTAATACATTGTGCCGCCGTCTACCTTGGTCATGTACTCGCCGGTGAATCGGGTTTGGCGGTCGTAGTCAAGGAAGTCGGCGAGAACGGTGCGGCCTCCTCCAGGTCGCGCGGGCAGGTTGTGGTTGGCTATGCGCAGGCCATCCAGGCGAGGGCCAAGCGCCTGGCGGCCGATATAGTTCCTCACTCCGTTGTGCGCGCGCGGAATCGCGGGTAAGCCTTCGGTCACATAGCCCAGGAAGTTCCGCGCGCGCTTGGCCCGGCCGGTGGCCGGCAGCATCGCCGCGACTGTGCTTCCCACGCCGGCCAGCGCGTCCGGCAACCACCCAGCCAGTTTCTGGGCGCGATAGAAGTTGTGGTGCTCCGGATAGCCAAGAAAAACATCGTCGCCGCCGTCGCCGGTCAATAGCACCGTCGCCGAGCGTTTCACCGCTTGGCTCACCTGCAACATGCCGAGAGCCGAGGCCGTCGCAAACGGCTCACCGTAGGCGTCCACAAGGTCGTCAATCGGCGGCGCCTGGCTGGCGCGCAGGGGGATCACCTCGTGGTCGATGCCCAGTTCCCGCGCCGTCCGCACGGCGTCGGGCGTTTCATCGGCCGCTCCATCGGTCTGTACGGTGAACGCCCGGATGGGTGATCCCAGTTTGGCGATGGCCCAACAGACCAGGCTCGAATCCACGCCGCCGCTCAACAGCGCACCCACGGGCACATCGGCGTCCAGCCGCAGTTGAACCGCCTCGAGAAACAGCCGCTCGGTCTCGGCCACGGCGTCTTCAAACCCTGGACCTGTTTGTTCCGGTTGCGGGCGCGGCAGCGTCCAATACGGCTCCGGGCCGTGGCTCTGTCCCGCCTGCCACTCCAACAACTCGCCGGCGGGCTGTTTTCGAATTCCTTGGTAGATACTC
>JBKKAI010000363.1:0-3338 GCA_046714815.1 Terriglobia bacterium
GGTTAACACGGTCACGATCGCAGTCCAATAGCCGACTGCGGACAGATGCGGGCAGGCTGCGGGTTGCCACGACCGGCTGCGGAGCGCCAACTGCGGGCTACGCTGGAACCGATGGCGCCATCGCGCAGTCCGAGCAGCCTCGCAACCTTCAGTACTCCCTTGGAGAATGAACCTCTTGCGCCATTGGGCGCAGCGAGGGAACCTGCTATTCGCAAGGTGTTCAAGCAAGGAAGTGACAGCCAGGGCAGGCCGGCCCGCCGCGGTTCGGCGCTATTCAACGACGACCAGCGGCTGGCCGGCGTTGATGGCTTGGCCGGACTGGACGAGCAGGCGCGCCACCACGCCGGCTTTGGGCGATTTGATCTCGTTCTGCATCTTCATCGCCTCCACCACCAGAAGGCCCTGTCCGGCCTCGACGCCCTGGCGCTCCTCCACCATCACCCGCACTACTTTGCCGGGCATCGGCGATGCGATTTCGTGGCGGCCCTCGCCGGCGAATTCCGCCGCCGGACGGCGCCGGCGGCGCGAATCGCGCACCGCCGCCCGATAGTGACGCCCATCCACTTCGACCAGGTAGCTCTCCCCTTCGGGCACAATCCGCACGATAAAGCTGCGGCCCGCGCTCACGATCGAAAAGACGCCGTGCTCGATCTCGGCCGCCTCGGACTCCACCGGCCGGCCTTCGAGGATAAATTGCCCGAGGCCGCCTTCGAGGCGGAACTCGACCGCGCGCGCGCGCCCTTCGATTTCTATCAGAAACTTCATCGTTGATCGCCGCGGAAGGAGGCCGCATCCGAGCATCGGCTGGTGTCGAACCCAGTGTTTGCTTTTTCAGTGTTCCGGTCAACCTGAATTCAGGGCCGCCCATCCGCATTTTCCGCTTGCCAAAAGGGAACATTTCTGGTAAAAAACGTTTGGAATAGGGCGTCCGAAAGCGCGCGTCCGGGAGGCGTTGAAAACAAGCCACTTGCGGGTGGCTTAAACACAGCTAAGCCTTTATTCTTCAGGAAGTTAGGAGTTGTAAAAGGCGGTCCTCCGGTGGTATACTTTTGCCGGGAATATCCGTGCTTTTCTGGTCTTGTGAGGTGGATTCGTGAGCGAAAATGAAGCGGTGGTGTCCCGCGCGGCGCGCGCTTCGAGCGCGCCGGTGGCAGGCAATGGTGTCAGCGAGGGCTACGGCGCCGACAGCATCCAGGTGCTGGGCGACCTGGAAGCAGTCCGCAAACGCCCGGCGATGTACATCGGCTCGACCGGAGAGATGGGTCTACACCACCTGGTTTACGAAGTTGTGGACAACTCGGTGGACGAAGCGCTGGCCGGCTTCTGCACCGAGGTCAACGTCACCATCCACTTGGACAACTCGGTGACGGTGGTGGACAATGGCCGCGGGATCCCGGTGGACATCCACAAGGAAGAGAAGCGCTCGGCCGCCGAAGTGGTGATGACCGTGCTTCACGCGGGCGGCAAGTTCGATTCCAACAGCTACAAGGTTTCGGGCGGCCTGCACGGCGTGGGCGTCTCGGTGGTGAACGCGTTGTCGGAGTGGCTGGACCTGGAAATCTGGCGCGACGGGTACACCTGGGAGCAGGAGTACGAGCGCGGCGTGCCCAAAGAGCCGTTGGAACAAGCCGGCAAGAGCACGCGGCGCGGCACGCAGATCACCTTCCGCCCCGACGCCAAAATTTTCGAGAGCATCGAGTTCAATTTCGACACGCTGGCCCAGCGCCTGCGCGAGCTCGCGTTCCTCAACAAGGGCCTGAAGATTACGCTGTCCGACGAACGCAAGGACAAGAAGCACGACTTCTGCTATTCCGGCGGGATCGCCGAGTTCATCAAGCACTTGAACAAAGGCAAGGCCGTGCTTCACGACAAGCCGATCTATTCCGAGGCGGAGCGCGACAGCCCCGCCGGCAAGCTGCAGATCGAGTTCGCGGTGCAGTACAACGACGGTTACCAGGAGACGCTGTTTTCCTTCGCCAATAACATCAACACGGTGGACGGCGGAACGCACCTCACCGGCTTTCGCGCCGCGCTGACCCGCTCCATCAACCAGTTCGGACAGCAGGCCGGGATGTTCAAGGACATCAAGGAAAACCTCACCGGCGACGATGTGCGCGAGGGCCTGGTCGGAGTGGTCAGCGTGAAGCTGTCGCAGCCGCAGTTCGAGGGGCAGACCAAGGGAAAACTGAACAGCGATATCTCCAACGCTGTCTCCTCGTTCGTCTACGAGCGGCTGAAGCCCTACTTCGAGCAGCACACGCCGGTGGCGCGTAAGATCATCGGCAAGGCGGCGGAAGCGGCCCGGGCGCGCGAAGCGGCGCGGAAGGCGCGCGAGCTGGTGCGGCGCAAGGGCGCGCTCGATTCGGCGGGCCTGCCCGGCAAGCTGAAGGAGTGCCAGGAAAAAGATCCGGACCGCTGCGAGTTGTTCCTGGTGGAGGGCGAATCGGCCGGCGGCAGCGCGGGCCAGGGCCGCGACCGGCGCTACCAGGCGATTCTGCCGCTCAAGGGAAAGATCCTTAACGTCGAGAAGGCGCGGCCGGACAAGATGCTGGCGCACGAAGAAATCCGCGCCATTATCACCGCGCTCGGCACCGGCATTGACAAGGAGTTTGACGTCAGCCGCCTCCGCTACGGCAAGATCATCATCATGACCGACGCCGACGTGGACGGCAGCCATATCCGCACCCTGCTGCTGACCTTCTTCTTCCGGCAGATGAAGCCGCTGATCGAGCGCGGCCATCTGTACATCGGCCAGCCGCCGCTCTACCACATCAAGAAGGGCAAGTTCGAGCGCTACATCAAGGACGAGAAAGAGTTCACGCGCGAAATGATGAAGCGCGTGACGGAGGACCACGTGGTGCGGCACCTGGGCGCGGCCACGGCGCTCGAAGGGCGCAACCTCACGACTTTCCTGATCAGCCTCACCGAATACTTCCAGTACTTCGAGAAACTGGAGAAGCGGCTGCGCGAAACCGCGGTGGTCGAGCTGCTGCCCGAGGCCGGCCTGGAGAAGAAAGCCGATTTCCAGACCGACACGCGTCTGAAGCTGCTTGAGAAAAACGTCCGCAAGCTGAACCTGAAGACCGAGGCGCGCTTCGACGAAGAGCACTCGCTGCACGAGCTGCTTTACTGGGATTCGAGCGGCGCCGAAAAACGCATCTGTTGGAGCCTGGCCAACCTGCCCGAGTACAAGAAGCTGATCGTGTTGTCGCGGGACATCGCCGAATTCAACCACCCGCCGTTCGTGGTGGGCAAGAACGGCTCCAGTGTCACGCTGACCTCGGCGGCGCAGTTGCTCGAGCACATCGTCAATGAAGGCCGCAAGGAGTTCACCGTCA
>JBKKAI010000364.1:0-6732 GCA_046714815.1 Terriglobia bacterium
CGCGGCCGGCGGCATACAGCATCAGCTTCTCGAGCTCCATGCCGGCGCGGGCCAGGTCGCGGGTCCAGGCCTCGGCCGGCTCGCGGGCGGCGTCATTTTCGAGTACGAAGCCGTTTTGCCGCGCCTCTTCGGCCAGGAAGCGCGCCGCCTGGCGGCGTCTTCTGCGGAACTCTCGGCCATATGCTCGACCGCGGCGGGAAAGAAGATATCAGATATGTCAGATAAATGCGGTGGCGCGTGGGCGCGCGAACCGGGCAGTGTGTAAAGTTATGTGATCGAGAACTGTAGCGGGTTTTTCGGCGGCCTGCTAGAATGGGAACTCGCTCTGCGGGTTCCTGCTTATCCAACTTTTCAGCGTAAAGGAACGGGACGGCGTGTATCTGAATTCTCTCATCCGGGTTTTGCCGGCGGCGCCGGCGCTGGCGGCGGCGTTTTTGCTCGCCGGCTGCGGCTCGCCGAAGACGCCATCCGCCGGCGCGGCCGCGGCGCCTCCGGCGGTCCCGGTTACAGTCGCGCCCGCCATGCTCCAGGCGGTGCCGATCGAGATCCGCGCGGTGGGGACCGTCGAGCCTTTCGCCACGGTGCAGGTGAAGTCGCAGATCGCCGGCCAGTTGCTCAATGTGCGCTTTACGGAGGGCGGGAACATCCGCAAGGGAGACCTGCTCTTCGAGATTGATCCGCGGCCCTACCGCGAGGCCCTGCGGCAGGCCGAAGCCGCCGTGGCCAGAGACCTGGCTCTGTCGCGGCAGGCGGAAGCGAATCTCGATCGCGACCGCGCCCAGGCGAAAAACGCAGAGGCCGAAGCGGCGCGGTATGAAGAATTGTCCAAACAAGGCATCGCCGCGCGCAGCCAGTACGACCTGGTGAAGACCAACGCCGACGCTTTGCGCGAATCGCTCCGCGCCGGCCAGGCGGCCATCGAGAGCGCGCGGGCGTCGCTCGAGGCCGGCCGCGCGGCCGTTGACCGCGCCAAGCTCGACCTCAGCTATTGCGAGATTCGCTCGCCGGTTTCAGGCCGCGCCGGAAATCTGCTCGTCCACCCGGGCAACCTGGTGAGGGCCAACGGGGACAGCGCGATGGTGGTCATCAACCAGGTGGAGCCGGTTTTCGTCACGTTCGGCGTCGCCGAGCAGCACCTCGCCGAAATTCGCGCGAGAAGCAGCGCCGGGCGCAGCCTGGCCGTGGACGCCGCCTCCGACGCCTCCGGAAAAGGCGCGCCCGGCAAGATCGCGCACGGGCGTCTCGTCGTCATTGACAACACCGTGGACCCGAACACCGGCACGATCCGGCTGAAGGCGGTGTTCGACAACCGGGAGCGGCTGCTCTGGCCAGGCCAGTTTGTGAACGCGGCGTTGCGCCTGGAAACCAGCGAGAAGCTGGTGGTGCCGGCCGAAGCGGTCCAGGCCGGGCAGGACGGACAGTTCGTTTACGTGGTGAAGTCCGATCGCACCGTGGAATTCCGGCCCGTGACCGTGAAGCCGGCTGTCGAGGGGAAGGCGATCATCGAGAAGGGTGTGTCGGCCGGCGAGACCGTGGTGACGGACGGGCAACTGCGGCTGTTTCCAGGCGCGCGGATCGAGGCTGTTCCCGCCGGCAAGCTTGAACCATCGAAGCCGTAATGAATGACCCGCACAGGCAGGAATGCCTGAGCCACAGGCCATGAACTTTTCAGGCATCTTTATCGAGCGGCCGGTGATGACCGCGCTGGTCACCATCGCCATCCTTCTGTTCGGGATCGTCGGTTACCGGGCGCTGCCGGTGGCCGCGCTGCCCAGCGTGGATTACCCCACCATCCAGGTGAGCGCGGCGCTGCCGGGCGCGAGCCCGGAGACGATGGCGTCGTCGGTGGCGACGCCGCTCGAGCGCGAGTTCTCGACGATCGCCGGCGTGCAGCAGATGAGCTCGACGAACGCGCAGGGCCTGACGCAAGTCACGGTGCAGTTTTCGCTCGATCGCAACATTGACGCCGCGGCGCAGGACATCCAGGCGGCGATTGCGCAGGCCGGCGCGCGGCTCCCGCCCGACATGCCGCGCCCGCCCTCGTACCAGAAAACGAATCCTGCAGAACAGCCGGTGCTCTACTTGTCGCTGACCTCCGCGACACTGCCCCTTTACGTGGTGGACGAATACGCCGAGACGCTGCTGGCGCAGCGCATCTCGATGGTCAGCGGCGTCTCGCGGGTGCAGGTCTTCGGCAGCCAGAAGTACGCGGTGCGCGTGCAGCTCAACCCCGACAAACTGGCGGCGCGCAACATCGGGATTGACGAAGTGCAGCGCGCGGTGCAGCAGAGCAACGTGAACCTGCCCACCGGCAGGCTCTATGGCCGGCAGCAGGCGTTCACCGTGCAATCGAGCGGGCAGTTGATGACTGCGGCGGCGTACCGCCCCCTGATCGTGGCCTGGCGGAACGGGATGCCGGTGCGGCTCGAGGAGCTCGGCCGCGTGGTGGATGGCGTCGAGGACGACAAGACCATCGCCTGGTTCAACAATGTGCGCGGCGTCATTCTGGCGGTCCAGCGCCAGCCCGGCACCAATACCGTGGAAGTGGTGGACAGCATCCGGCAGCTTCTGCCGGTGTTCCGCGGCGAAATCCCTCCCTCGGTAAATCTCGATGTGGCGTTTGACGCATCGGAATCCATCCGCGGGTCCATCCGCGACGTGGAGTTCACGCTGCTGCTGACCATCTGCCTGGTGGTGATGGTCATCTTCCTGTTCCTCAAGAACCTTTCGGCCACCGTCATTCCCGGCGCCGCGGTGCCGCTCTCGATCATCGGCACCTTCGCGGAGATGTACCTGCTCGGGTATAGCCTCAACAACCTGTCGCTGATGGCGCTGACGCTCTCGGTGGGCTTCGTGGTGGACGACGCCATCGTGATGCTCGAAAACATCGTCCGGTACATGGAAATGGGCATGTCGCGGATGGACGCCGCGGTGTTCGCCTCGCGCGAGATCGGCTTTACGATCGTTTCCATGACGCTTTCGCTGGTGGCCGTGTTCATCCCGGTGCTGTTCATGGGCGGCATCGTCGGCCGGCTGCTGCACGAATTCTCGGTCACGATTGCCGTGGCCATCCTCATCTCCGGTTTCGTCTCGCTCAGCTTTACGCCGATGCTGGGCAGCCGCTTCTTGCGCTTCAACAAGGAGGAGCGGCACGGGCGCATTTACGGCGCGCTGGAGGCGGGCTTCCAGGCGATCCTGCGCGTCTACGATTACACTTTGCGAATTGTTCTGCGGCGCCAGCTCGCGACGCTGGCGGCCGCCGTCGCGCTGCTGGCCGGGACCGTGTACCTGTTCTTCACCATGCCGACCGGGTTTATTCCCAGCCAGGACAGCGGGTTCCTGTTCGGGGTAACGATGGCCGGCCAGGACATTTCTTTCGAATCCATGGCCCGGCACCACAAGGCGGTGGTGGACATCGTGGCGCGGGACCCGAACGTTGCCGGCACCGGCGCGTTCGTCGGGGGCGGCAACCAGGGTTTTGTGTTCGCCAGCATGAAGCCGCGCGATCAGCGGAAGCTTTCGGTGGACGAAACGATCCAGGAGCTGCGGCCGAAGCTGGCCACCGTTCCCGGAACGATGACCTTCCTCCAGAACCCGCCGCCGATCACGGTGAGCGGCCAGTTCTCGACCAGCGTGTACCAGATGACGCTCCAGAGCGCCGACCTGAAAGAGATTTACGCCTGGGTGCCGCGCGTCGTCGAGAAGATGCGCACGCTGCCGGGATTCGTGGACGTGAACAGCGACCTGCAGATCAGCAGCCCGCAGGTGATGGCCGACATCGCCCGCGACCGCGCGCTGGCGCTGGGCGTCACGCCGGCGCAGATCCAGAACGCCCTTTACAGCGCGTACGGGAACCGCCAGGTCTCGACGATCTTCACGCCCGCCAACCAGTACGCGGTGATTCTCGAGGCCGAGCCGGAGCACCAGCGCAGTCCCGATGCCCTTTCCAAGCTCTACGTGCGCTCATCGTCCGCCGGGCCGGGTGGGCAGGGACGACTGATCCCGCTCGACGAGGTGGTGAACGTGTCCCGCACCGTCGGCCCGCTCACCGTGAACCACTTCGGACAGCTTCCCGCTGTTACCGTCTCGTTCAACCTGAAGCCCGGTTTCTCGCTCGGCGACGCGGCCGGGCGGGTGAACGCCGCCGTGCGGGAGCTGCGAATGCCGGCCACCATCAGCGTGAACTTTCAGGGAACGGTGAAGGAGTTCCAGGAGTCCTTCCAGGGGCTTTCGGTGCTGCTGATCGTGGCGATTCTGGTGATTTACATCGTTCTGGGCATCCTCTACGAAAGCTTTATTCACCCGGTAACGATCCTTTCGGGGCTGCCTTCCGCGGTCTTCGGCGCGCTGTTGACGCTGAAGCTGTTTCACAAGGAGCTGGACCTGTATGCATTCGTCGGTCTCATCATGCTGTTTGGCGTGGTGAAGAAGAACGCAATCATGATGCTCGATTTCGCGATTCACGCGCAGCGGCACGAGAACCGCGACCCGGCCGACGCCATCTACACCGGCTGCATGCTGCGCTTCCGGCCGATCATGATGACGACGGTGGCCGCGCTGTTCGGCACGCTGCCGATCGCGCTCAAATACGGCGAGGGCGCCGACGCCCGGCAGTCTTTGGGCCTGGCAGTGGTCGGCGGGCTGCTCGTCTCGCAGGTCCTGACGCTGTACATCACCCCGGTGATTTATCTGTACATGGAACGACTGCAGGGCTGGCTTCGCCGCTGGCAACGCCCGGCCGACGAACCTGTGCTGCAACGCCCGGCCGAAGCTTAAGTTGCGCGGGAATGTCCCAAAACGAAGCTGGTTCTGCGTCCGGCCGCACTCCGCACTCCGAACTCGAGTCGGGCGCCTTCCGGGGACTCAGCGTGCGGTTGCCCCCTGGTACGCGGCGCTGCCAAACGCTAGAAGGGGCCAGAAAATGAAGGGAAGAAGAATTAGCCCCACTCCGAAAAGCGCGCTCTTGCCAAAGCTGCTGGCAAAATTGAGCGTCACAATCACCACGATCACCAGATTCAGGAACGGAACCAGGAAAAGGAGGAACCACCACGCCGGCCGGCCCGCGATCCTCAGCATCACGATCGCGTTGTAAATGGGGACGATCGAGGCCCAGCCGGGTTCTCCGGCCTTGATGTACACCTTCCAGACTGAGGCGATCATCAGGATGATGAACGCCAGGGCGACGATAAGGCCCAAGGCGGACGGTTCGCCGCCGTCCTCCACCTGCATTGCCAGAGCCCACACTCGTGCTCCCATATGCGGTCTCCTTGCTTGAGCTTGCCTTCGAGGGGGACAATTTCTATGCCCACCCGAACCGCGCAAAGAGTATCACACCGTTAAACCGGCGGCCAAAAGCTCGCCGGCCATTCCGCATTCCGAATTCCGCATTCCGAATCTGAGTCAGTCTCCCACAGTGCAAGATAGACCCCGATGGCCGGTCGGACCATTTCACACTATCGCGTTCTGAAACGCCTGGGCGGCGGCATGGGGTGTTGTACATCACCCCGGTCATCTATCTGTACATGGAACGACTGCAGGGCTGGCTTCGCCGCGCCCCCGTCCAGGAGTCAGAATTCACAATAGCGCGCGGTTGACGTCCCGTCTGCCTGCTGCCGGCTGTTGTGCGGCGAACTTCGGCGTGTGGTGTGAACCTGGAACTCTTCCGGCGCCGCCGGGTTCCTAGACTTGAGTATGGGTACACCGGTGCCAGAAGCCAGGAAAGTCGCCGCGCCGTGTGCGCTCTCCAGGCGCGCCCTTCTGCTCTCCATGGCCTGCCTCTTCGGGGCCCGCCGGCCGCTGCGGGGCCAGCAGGAGAAAACGTTCTCGACCGAGGTCAAGGTGGTCAACGTGTTCGCTACGGTGCGGACCAGGAAGGGAGAAATTGTCCGCAACCTGGCGAAGGACGATTTCGTGCTGGAGGAAGACGGCCGCCGGCAAACGATTCGCTATTTCTCGCAGGAAACGGATCTTCCCCTGACGCTCGGGCTGCTCCTGGACACCAGCATGAGCCAGCGGCGGGTCCTCGCCGAAGAGCGCCGCACGAGCTACCGCTTTCTGGAGCAGGTGTTGCGCGAGGACAAGGACCTGGCGTTCGTGATCCAGTTTGAAAGAGAGGTGGAGCTGCTGCAAGACCTGACTTCGTCACGCAAGCTGCTGGAAGCGGCGCTGGCCTTGGTGCAGACGCCGGAACCGCGGCCCTTAAACAGAAGGAGTTGGCCGGGCCCGCGCGGGGGGCGTGCCGGCGGGACTTCGCTCTATGACGCGGTCCTGCTTGCGTCGGATGAACTAATGAAGAAACAGCCCGGCCGCAAAGCGCTGATCGTTCTCTCCGACGGAGGCGAAAACAGCAGCAGGGTGACCCTCCCGGAAGCCATCGAAGCGGCACAGCGCGCCGACACGCTGCTCTACTCCATCTTGTTTGCCGACGACGAGGCATACCGGGGAGGTTTTGGCGGCAGTCCTCGCCTGGGCCGGCGCCGCGGTCCACCGGTGCGACTCCCACAAATGCGTCCGAATGGTAAGGAAATTCTCGAGCAGCTTTCCAAGGCGACGGGCGGCGGCTCCTTCGAAGTATCCAAGAAGCATCCGATTGACCAGACCTTCAGCCGCATTCAAGAGGAGCTCCGCAGCCAGTACAGCCTGGGCTACACCCCTGACCGGCCGGAGGCCGGACCGGGATACCGCAGGATCCATCTGCAACAAAACACAAAGGGCAGGTGGTACAGGCCAGAG
>JBKKAI010000365.1:0-4624 GCA_046714815.1 Terriglobia bacterium
CGGCAGCTTCCTGCGCGCATTAGCGGGTAGGCCTTCGATCTCGACGTGGCCGGGAGCGATGGTCGCGAAGCCGAGAATCCTGCGATCCTCGACGGCCACGTAGGTCACGCCCACGTAGTGTTTGAACTGGTTCTGGCCCGCAAACCTGTGGAAGAAGCGATCGAGATCGGAGTCGCCGGACTGGAACTGCGCGCGATCGTCACTCCCGCGGAGCTCCCTAATCTCCATCACGCATCAGGTCGCGAAGCGCCGGCGTCGGCTTGCCGGTCTCCATCTGTTTCAGGATCGCCTCCCCGGACTTGCGCGTGAGGACGAGCTTGGGATGGACGAGGACGTCCGCGGGCAGCTCCTGGAGAGCCTGGAGGTGGTGGCGGAGGGCCTGCTCCAGGAGATGGCCCTTCTTCACCCCGGTGGCGCGAACGTGCCGTTCGAGCAGGTCCTTCGTTGTCCGGGAGACGAGGGCCGAGATCTGTGTTTCCCTCTCCATGTTCCTCAACAATAATCTACATTTTTGTATGGCGCGCGTCAAGGCCCATTCGTTTTCAGGTCCAGGTTCGATCCCGGCGGAAGCACCGCCCGGAGTTCCGATGATACTGGAGTATAATCTGTGGCGAAATGAGCATGGCGCGGAGATCGTTTCTCCGGACGGCGGGCGCTGCGGCGGCGGGGGCGATCGCGGGGGGCGCCGCCCCCTATGGCGCCCCCACGCAGGCGCGCCGGCCCAACGTGCTGTTCATCGCCGTGGATGATCTGCGTCCGGCGCTTGGCTGCTACGGAAATTCGCTCGTACACAGCCCGAACATTGACGCCCTGGCGCGCCGTGGAGTGCGCTTCGAGCGCGCCTGCTGCCAGTATCCGCTGTGTAATCCGTCCCGCACTTCGCTGCTGAGCGGGCGTTATCCCACGACGACGGGGGTGGTGGACAATCTGCGGAATTTTCGCGCCGAATTCCCGGACATGGTCACCCTTCCGCAATTGTTCCGCGCCAACGGCTACGTGACCGCCCGGACCGGCAAGATCTTTCATGGCGGCATTGACGACCCCGAGGCCTGGACCGAAGGCGGCGAGCCGCCACAGCCGCGCCGGCCACGAACTCCCGACGAGGCGGTGAAATACCGGGAAACTTCCGACCGTTGGGTGGCGGTGGAAGGGGCGGGGCACGACCTGCCGGACTATCGCACGGCCAGCCGCGCCCTCGAGCTGGCGGAGAAATATAAGGACCGGCCCTTGTTCCTGGCGGTGGGTTTCGTCAAACCCCACAGCGCCCCAATCGCGCCGAAACAGTACTTTGATCTTTACGACTCCGCCAGGCTTCCCCTGCCGGTAGATTTCGCGCCTCGGCCAACGGTGGGGCCCGGCGTGCCCGATGTGGCGCTGCCGGCCAGGAACGGCGACCTGTTCGTGGGCCGCGACGCCGAACCCAATGCCGCCCGCGAGATGATCCGCGCCTATTACGCCTGCGTCTCGTGGATGGACGCGCAAGTGGGCCGGGTCCTGGACGGGCTCGGCCGGCTCAAGTTGCTCGACAACACTGCCGTGGTGTTGTTCGGCGACCACGGGTACCACCTGGGCGAAAAGGGCAAGTGGTCCAAGCACGGCTCGCTGTACGAAGTGGCCGCGCGCGTGCCGCTGCTGATCTCCCACCATGGCTTTGGGAGTAACGGCCAGACCTGCGGCCGCACGGTGGAACTGGTGGACCTCTATCCGACCGTAGCCGAACTCGGTGGCCTGGCGCTGCCCAAGGGCCTCGAGGGCCAGAGCCTTGTGCCGCTGCTGAAGGATCCAAAGGCCCGCTGGGAGCATCCCGCTTACACGATGGCCCAGCGCGGCAACCGGTTGGGCGTGTCGGTGCGCACCGAGCGCTTCCGCTACACCCAGTGGGATGAGGCCGGCGAAAAAGCGGAGCTGTACGACCACGATGCGGACCCGCACGAGCTCCGCAACCTGGCCGGCGACCCCAAGAACGCCGCAACGGTCAAGACACTCGCGGCATTGTTTCGCAAGCTTCCGAATTGGCCATGGAAGGCGGCGAAGGCGGCGGCGACGGCGGCGACCGGGCCACGCGCCTGAGCCTCTCGCGGCTCGCCGCATCAAAAGCGACTGTTTCGCTATTCAGAACACCGGGCATCGGTGCCCGGCCCTCCACAGCGGCTTCCTGCGAGGCCTTCCCGGTGTTCAACCCTCTGATACTGGCTTGGTTTCTTACCCGCCCGCCTCGCGTCCGCTGTTTCGACACGTGTAACGACATTGCGCCGTCAGAATCCCCTTGCCTGACCTATGCCGCCGTGCAACCCTGCCTGAAATAGGCGAGCTTTGCCAGGGAATCGAAGGAGCTAAGGAGCTGACGATATGCGAACCCGGCGACGGTGGGTGTTGCTTGCGGTGGTAGCTTTGGCGGCCCGGTTGGCCGCGCAGATCGGTGGTGGCGGGACCATCAAGGGCACGGTCACCGATCCATCCGGCGCTGTGGTGCCGAATGCCATGGTGACCGCGGTCCACGTGGCTACCGGGGTGGAAACCCGGCGGGAAACCACGGCCGCGGGGCTGTTCGTGATCGCGCCGCTGACGGCAGGCGCCTACAAGGTCACCGCGACGGCCCAGGGTTTTCGCACGGCGCTGCGGGAGCAGGTGGTGGTAGACGCTCTGGGCACCGTGGAACTGGTTCTCAGCCTCGAGGTGGGCGCGACTACCGAAAGCGTCACCGTCACGGCCGCGGCCATCGAGCTCAACACCGCCGACGCGCGCAAGGGCCAAACCATGCGCAATGAGATGTACACCGCGCTGCCCCTGCCCATGGGCAACGGCAGCCCGCGCAACCCGGCCGCCTTCATCTACCTGATGCCCGGCGTTCAGGAAGGCGGCACGTTCGGATTCATCAACGGCGGCCAGAGCTTCTCCAAGGATGTCTACCTCGAAGGACTTCCGATCACCGACGCGGTGCGCCAGGGCGAGAGCCGCGCCCTGCAGTTTGCCGTCTCGGTCGAGGCCGTGGAACAGTTCCAGGTGGAAACCAGCGGCCAGTCGGTGGAGTTCAACGGGCAGGGATCGGAGAACTACACCATCAAGTCGGGAACGAATCAGTTCCACGGAGCCCTCTACGAGCATTTCCGGAACACGGTTCTGGATGCGCGCAGCTTCTTCTCCCCCAGACGCGGACAGCAAAACCAGAACCAGTTCGGCTTCACCTTCGGCGGACCGATCCGGAAGAACAAGATCTTTTTCTTCGGCGCCTACGATGGCTATCGCTACCGAGTGGCGACGGACTACCGCTTCGTTACCATTCCCACGGCCAGGATGCGCTCCGGCGACTTCAGTGAATTGCCGGTGACGATCTACGACCCGGCGACGACGAACTGTCCCGGCGGCGCAAATTGCACCCGGCAGGCGTTTCCGGGCAACATCATCCCCACGCAGCGGCTGTCGGCGGTCTCCAGGTTCTTTCAGGAGCCGATGCCGCAGCCCACGCACACCGGAATTGCCAACAACTTTCTCAGCAACAACACAGGCGTCGGCTTCAACAACGTCAACGTCAACGTGAAGGTGGACCTCAACCTTTCCGACGCCCACCGCTTCGCGGTCCTGTTCAGCCGCGGCGCACACAATCAAAGCAGCGCCATCCGCGGCAACCCGGTTCCGCTGCCGCTGCCCTACGTGGTGACCCGCGTCGTGGACGAGGTGCCCACCGTGGGCCAGCTCAAGCATACCTGGGTCGTGAACTCAACCATGATGAACCAGGTCAGCTTCGGGGCCTCGCGCCTGTGGATTCCCATCACCAATCCGACCATTGACGGCAAATGGGTGGAGCGCGCCGGCATCCGGGGATTGCCGAATGGTGACGCCACCCAATCGTTCCCCGAGGTGGCTTTTGCCGGTCCCAACTCCGTCCAGGGCTGGCGGGGCACCGACGCCCGGCCCTTCCTCGACGCCCTGAACAACTTCTCCTTGCAGGACAACTTCCAGTGGATTCGCGGAAGCCACGCCTTGAAGGGCGGGTTCCAGCACCAGCGGCTCCAGGACAACTACCGCGCGCGGTGGGACGGCACGCTGTTTATCGCCAACTTCAGCAACAACCAAACGGCGGGCTTCAACAACGGCACCCTGATCGCCAACTCGGGGAATTCCTACGCCAGCTATATGCTGGGCACGCTGAACTCGGCCACGGTGAACGAGGATTCCGTGGTCACCTCCGGCGCGCGCTACCGCAACTACGCCTGGTGGCTGAGCGACGACTGGAAGGTGACGCGCAACCTGACGCTGAATCTGGGCCTGCGCCACGACATCATGCTGCCTTACGTCGAGGTGCTCGACCGGGTTTCCTGGTTTAATCCGGACATTCCCAATCCGGTCGCCGGGGGCTATCCCGGCGCGCTCCAGTTCGGCGGGCGTTTTCGGCGACCCCAGAGAAGGTCGCCGCCGCGTCCTGTGCGCTCTCCGGGAAAACGCGCACATCGGACCGCGGGCGGCTGCGTTTTCGGCGACCCCCAGGCAAACAGTGCGCTTTTGAACCGCGCAGGATTGATGTACACTGGAACCCTTAATTCAACTTCGCATTCAGCGGGGGGGCTGGCAGATGCAATGCATTCGGGTGGTGCGTGCGCTTGTACTTGTGCTCTTGGTCGTCCTC
>JBKKAI010000366.1:0-2501 GCA_046714815.1 Terriglobia bacterium
GAGATATAGATCACCGCCGTGCCCCGCTGCTTGAGCGCCGCGATCACGCCCATCACGGTTTCGGTCTCGCGCTCGGAGAGGGACGAAGTGGGCTCGTCGAGGATCAGCAACGCGTGGCCAGTCACCAGCGCGCGGGCCAGCTCCAGCATCTGCCGCTCGGCGGCGGTAAGCTGTCCGGCGCGCCGGGCGGCATCGAGCCGCAGGTGGTGTTCGTCCAGCAGCCGCCGGGCGCGCTCGAACATCGCCGGATGGTCGAGCAGCAGACCGCCGGCGCGCCCGGGCTCATGCCCCAGGAACAGGTTTTCCGCCACGGTGAGGTGCGGCGCCAGCAGCGGCTCCTGGTGGGCCAGCGCGATGCCGCGGGCGGCCGCCTGCAGCGGCGAGGCGAAGCTGCCCGGCTCGCCGCGCCAAAGCATCGAGCCGCCTCCGCCGCGCAGGCTGCCGCTGATGATTTTCATCAGCGTGGACTTGCCCGCGCCGTTTTCCCCCACCAGCGCGTGCGCCTCTCCCTCGCGCACTTCGAGTGTCGCCTCGCTTAGGGCCGGCACCCCGGCAAAGGACTTCGAGATTTCCTGAAGATCGAGCAGCACTGTTTTTCTCTGGTGTCCCGCCGGTTCAGGCGCCCCCGGCCAGGGGCGGGTTCAGCAATTTCCGCACGTCCGGCGTGTCCATGTTCTCGCGGGTGACCAGCGTGGCGCCGGAGTCAATCCGTTTCGGCGGCGACTTCCGCTGCAGGTGGTCGGCGATGGATTTCACCGCTTCGTAGCCCATGCGGTACGGGTTCTGCACCACCAGAGAATCAATCGTGCCGCCCTTGAGGTCGTCCACCAGGCTCGGCGAGGAGTCAAAGCCCACCAGCTTGATTTTCCCGCCCAGGGAGCGGGACTTGAGAGCCTGCGCCGCGCCGACGGTGCTCGATTCGTTCGAGGCGAAGATTCCCCGCAGGTCCGGATGCGCCGTCAGGATATCTTCGCTGACGGCCAGCGAGCGCGCGCGGTCGGACATGCCGTACTGCAGAGCGGCGACCTGGATGCCGGGAAATTCCTTCTTGACGGTTTCCTGGAAGCCGCGCTCGCGCTCGGAAGTGGAGGCGCTGCCGGGCACAACCGCGATGATGGCCACCTTGCCCTTCCCGCCCAGCAACTGTGCCAGGCGCCGCGCCGCGGTCTGCCCGCCGGCGAAGTTGTCGGTGGACACGAACGAGACGTAATTCTCGGTGTCGGCTGCCGAGTCGAAGATGGTCACCGGGATGCCCTCGCGCCGGGCGCGCTCGATCACCGCCACCAGCGCCACCCGCTCGGTGGGCGCGAGCACGATGCCGTCCACGCGGCGGGTGATGAAGTTTTCCACGATCTCGATCTGCTTGGTGTACTCGATCTCGGTGGCCGGGCCGTTCCATTCGATTTTGACGCCCAGGTCCTTGCCGGCGGCGGCGGCGCCGGCGTGCACCGTCTGCCAGAAGATGTGCGCCTGGCCCTTCGGCACCACGGCGATGACCTTCTGGCCGGCGCGCCGGCAGCCCGGCGCCAGCGCCAGCAGGAGAAGGAGGGGAAGAAGCAGTCCGCGGCGCCACATTTAATTCTCCAGGCCGTACATTCCTAACTCATCACTCTTATCTCTCTCGCGCGGGGGCGGCATCAGCATATCCTCACGCAGCGCGATCTCCAACAATTCCAGACGGCGCGCGCGGCACGATGGACCCGGCCATCGCCGGCCCCCCGATCAGCGCTACGTTCAGTGTCGCCAAGGCGAAGCCTATGCTAATCCACGCCTGCCGCGGAAGGAAAGAAGCCCGTGATATAGACGTCCTGCTATATGATTTTTCCTTGCCTCTCAGTCTCAGGCTCTGTGGCATTCTTGCCGTAGCCGCGTGTATGCAGGCCGCCGATCGAATCCCGATCATCCTCGACACGGACATCGGCGCGTTCAGCGATGATGCGCTGGCGCTGGGGTATGCAATCAAGCATCCGCGGATCGAGGTGCTGGGCGTCACGACGGTGATGGACGGTTCGTATCGCACCCCGGTGGCGCTCAAGCTGCTCGAGTGGCTGGGCCGCGACGACGTACCGGTGCGGGCCGGCGCGCGGAATCGCCTGTCGAAGGGGAACGAAGCCATGACGGGCGTCGCCGATACGGCGCAGATGCGCGCGGTCGGAAAGCTGCCCGCGCCGCGGCGCCCGCTCGAGTCCGAATTCGCAGTGGACTGGATCGTCCGGCAAGTGATGGCGCGGCCGGGGCAGATCACGCTGGTCCCCATCGGTCCCCTGACGAACATCGCGATGGCGCTGATGCGCGAGCCGCGGCTGAAGGATGCGGTGAAAGAGGTGGTCCTGATGGGCGGTGCGCTCGACCGCTCCGAGCCGGAGTGGAACATCAAGATGGACCCGGAAGCGGCCCGGATTGTCTTCGAATCAGGCATGCCCATCACCATGGTGGGACTCGACGTCACGATGCGCTGCCGCCCCATGCCGGAACACATCGAGATGCTCGCCGCCGCCGGC
>JBKKAI010000367.1:0-3098 GCA_046714815.1 Terriglobia bacterium
GCCGCGACTCGCTTCAAAGCGGTGGCTTGCCACCGCACTCCATACGTTCGTCGCCTGTTCAGGAATAATCCGGGCTAACGAGGGCTAACGAAGGGCTAACGATAATCCTTGGTCAGGATGACGTCGCTGGCGCTGTGATCGAGCTGCGCGTAGGCGAAGAAGCGGCCGTCGGGAGAAACGGCGAAGGCGGGCGCCTCGGCGGAAGTGAACAGCATCAACTGCTTCGGCAGGCCAGCGAGCGGCTCCAGGCGCTGCGTGGCGAAACTGAAGAACTGAATTTCGGGGCGGGGTGTCGAAATGTTGAAGAAGTAGATGCCGCGCTCCTGGATTCCCCAGAAGCCGTAATCGCCCTGATCGAGGACGCGGGCTTCATCACCTCCCTTGGCGGATATCCGCCAGATGCCGGGCTCATTCAGCTTCGTGTAATACACCCACTGGCCGTCGGGCGATTCAAAGGCTTCGTATCCGCCGCCGCGCGTCACCGGCACGGGCGAGCCGCCTTCGGCGGGTGCTTTCCAGATGTTCCAGGCGCCGCCGGGATTCGAGCCGAAGTACACCCAGCGCCCGTCTCTCGACCAGCTTGGCCAGACTTCGTCGGCCGGTCCGGTGGTGAGGCGGCGCGGCTCGCCGCCGCGCGCGGCGATCACGTAAATATCGGCGTTGCCCTCCTTGCGTGACTCAAACGAGATGAAGCGCGCATCGTGCGACCAGCGTGGATTTCCGGTAAAAGGCCCGCCCATCGAGGTGATCTGCACCGGCTTCGAGCCGTCGGCCTCGGTCACCCAAACCTCCCAGTGGCCGGAGCGGTCCGAGGCCAGGGCGATCTTGCCGTTGTCGGGAGAAAAGTTCGGCCCGACATCGGCGCGTGGGGAAGCGATGATCTTTTGAGGCGCGGTCCCGGCGCGAGTTTCCGCTGCCGGCCCGGCGATTCGCCAAACGTTCGCGTCCCATGCCGCGCGGGCGAAGGCGAGCACGCCACCCTGGACGGAGAGCGAAGGGGAGTAAGCATTTTCCCCGCCGCCGTTCAACATCTGGGGCGCCCCGCCGGCGGCCGCAACGCGCCACAAACTCTGTTTGCCGCCGCGGTTCGACGAGAAAACAATGGCGCTCGAATCCGGCGTCCAGGTCAGGCCCCAAATAAACTTCTCATCCTTGGTTATCCGCAGCGGCTCGCCCTGCGGGGCGCCGCCGCTCAGCGTCAGCACATACAAGTCGGCCGTCCAGAAGTGGCGGGAGCGGGTGAACGCCAGCATCTTGCCGTCCGGAGATACGGCGGGGCGCCAGTCGCCGAAGGTGCGGTCCGGGGCCGTGGTCAGACGCCGTTTTTCGCCCGCGCCCACTCGGAGCGCACGCTCCGAGGGGCCGGCCGCCGCGGACTGCGGCGGGCCGCCGGAATTGAGCAGGAAGATGCCGTAGCCGGCGGTTTCCACGGCTGGATCGCGGTCCACCGTCGCCAGTGATTTTCCATCCGGAAACCAGCTCAGCCCGAACCAGCTCGCCGCCGACTGTCCCAGCCGCTGTTCGCCGCCGCCAGCGGCTGGCGTCATCAGAATTTCGCTTCCGGCGGGCGAATGACGGACGAAGGCGATACTGCCGCCGTCGGGCGACCAGGCGGGGCTGAAATCGGGCAGAGGATTGGTGGTGAGCCGGCGCGGCGCGCCGCCCTCCAACGGCTTCACGAAAATGTCGAGGTTATCACCCTGCTCGCCTTCCCAGACGAAGGCCACCTGGCTTCCGTCGGGCGAGATGGCCGGCTCGAACTTTGCGCCCGGTGCGGTCGTGAACGGGATGGTTGCCCATCCCCGCCGGTCGCTGCCCGGCCCGAAAAAACGGAGGGAAATGACGATGCCGATCACCACTCCGATCACCGCCCAGACCCGCCAGGCGGCGCCGCGCTGGGCGGATGGAGCGGGCGCCTTGGGCCGCTGCATCGGCTGCATGGGCTCGGTCTTTTGCTGCGGTAGCTGCACTTTCGGGGTCTGCAGTGGCGTCTCGACGTTGCCTACCGCCGGTGAAGGACTTCGAAATTCGACGCGGCCTCCCCGCGGCGCCGCAGCGCCGGGCGGGGCCGCCCAACTTTCCGATTCCTCCTTGATTTCGGTGAGCGCCACCCGCAGATCGGCCATGGACTGCCAGCGCCGCTCCGGGTCTTTCCGCATGGCCCGCGAAATCAGTTTCTCCAGCTCCGGCGGCGTCGAGGCCACGATCGCGCCGATCCGTTCGGGCTCATCCCGAATGATGGCGGTCATGACTTCGAGCTCGTGCTGTCCTGGGAAGGGCCGCCGGCCGGTGATCATTTCGTACAGCAGGCTGCCGAAGGAAAAGATGTCGCTGCGCGCTCCCACTTTTTTGCCCATGGCCTGCTCCGGCGACATATAAGAAGGAGTGCCCTGGACGGCAGGGTTGTCAGCCTCCGGGCCGGTCAGGACCATTCCGGTGGGGATTTCGTCGGGCGAGAGCGGGTCGTGCAACGTGGCCAGGCCGAAGTCCAGGACCTTCACCAGGCCCTCATTCGTAACCATTACGTTGTCCGGTTTCAGGTCGCGGTGGACGATGCCGCGCGCATGAGCCCGGGCCAGCGCGTCGGCGGCCTGCACGGCGTAGCGCAACGCGTCCGCCAGAGGCAGCGGGCCGCGCGCCAACAACTGCCGGATACTCTTTCCCGCCACGTACTGCATGACGATGAAGTACTGGCTATCCACTTCATCAATTTCATAGATGGTGACGATGTTGGGATGTTCCAACGCCGAAGCGGCGCGGGCTTCCTGGATGAATCGCTCGCGCCGGCCGGGGTCGGCGACGGACTGGGGTGGCAGCACCTTGATGGCGACGGTGCGGTTCAGGCGCGGATCAAGCGCCTTGTACACCACGCCCATTCCCCCGGCGCCGAGTTGCTCGTCAATCCGGTAGTGTCCCAGCGTTTTGCCGACCATGTTTCCGGAGATTGTACCCGAAAGTCCGAAGCCAGACCACCGTGCCGCACTGGCAGGCACAGACAGGGCGACCGGGCTACGGGCGGTAGTGGATCCACATGGGGCTGGCCCAGGCCATCTTGCCGTCTTCCTGGGAGATCCGCACGTAGTACATGTAGAGGCCGG
>JBKKAI010000368.1:0-5182 GCA_046714815.1 Terriglobia bacterium
CGCGTTGGGCCCGGGGCGGGGTGCTCCCCGCGGCCACCACTCGCGACGGCCCGGAGCGGCTCTCGATGGAAGAAGCCATCCGCTGCTACACCGCCGGATCGGCTTTTGCCGAGTTTGCGGAAAAGGAAAAGGGCGTGATCGAGCCGGGCCTGCTGGCCGACTTGACAGCGCTGGCCGATGACCCCGCCACGATTCAGCCCGAGGGCTTGCTGGGACTCGAAACCGTGGCCACCTTCGTCGGCGGCGCCCCCGTGTTTCTGCGATGAACTCTCGAAAGTGGAAAGCCGACGCGGCGCTGGTGGGAATCGCCTTCATCTGGGGCTCGACGTTCGTCCTGGTGAAGAGCGCGCTCGACGACGCCTCGCCGCTGCTGTTTATGGCCATGCGCTTCGGGCTGGCCGCGGCCATCCTTTTGGGCGTCGCCCGCCTGTCATTGTCGGGCCGCGCGCGGCCCGATCGCCACGCGTTGGCGGCGAGCGCCGTCGTAGGCGCCTGCATGTTCGGCGGCTACATGTTCCAGACGATTGGGCTGCGTGTCACCACGCCGTCCAGGTCCGCGTTCATCACGGCGTTTTCGGTGGTGCTGGTGCCCATCCTGTTGGCTCTGTTCTTCCGCCGCTTTCCCGGCTGGGCGGCGGCGCTGGGCGTGAGCGCGGCAATCGCCGGACTCTACCTGTTCACGATGCCCGCCGCCGGCGAGCCGGTGAACCGCGGCGACATGTTGACGCTGGCCTGCGCGGTGTCCTTCGCGCTGCACTTCATCTTTGTCGGATACTACACGCGCACGGTTCCGCCCATCACCCTGGCGGCCGGACAGGTGCTCGTGACGTTCATCCTCGCCGCCGCCAGCGCACCCTGGGCCGAGCGCGCCTTCGTCCGTTTCACCCCGGGGCTGCTGGTGGCGATCGTGGTGACGGCCGCGCTGGCCACGGCCCTGGCTTTTTTCGTCCAGGCCTGGGCGCAACAGTACACCTCGGCCACCCACGCCGCTCTCATCATCAGCCTGGAGCCGGTCTTCGCCTGGCTGGCGTCGTGGGTCGCGCTGGGCGAGCGGCTCAGCCTTCGCTCCGCCGTGGGGGCGCTGCTGATCCTGGCCGGCATCATCATTGCTGAGATGTCCGCCGGCGGCGGGGCTGAGATGTCCGCCGCCGGCGGGGTTCAAGGCGAGGCTGCGGCCCTCGGGCGGGGAAGCGCGATGAAACCCGGAGCGGGGGTGGGACAGTCTCTTTGAAGAGAGCCTTCCAGATGCCCGCGGCCGCGGATGCTTACCTCCACGAGCCCGGTGCGTCTTCTCAGGAAGAACCCAATTGGATATATAATGAAAGAGTGCAGGAGGAAACGGATTCCATGAAGTTCGAACCCTTCATCGCTTGGTTGCGCCGGCAAAAGATTCTTTCGCTGGCGCTGGTGTTGTTCACCCTGGCATTGGGGATGGTGATCGGGACGGTGATTACGCGCAACGTGGGCGCGCGCGACCAGGTGGTGGCGCCGGGCGCGACTCCGTTGGCGATCCCGGCGCCGGCCCAGCTTTCTTCGGCGTTCGTGCAGATCGCCAAGTCGGTGAGCCCGTCGGTGGTCAACATCAACACCCAGTCCACCATCAAGCATCCGCGCGCGGGACAGCGCCGGGCCGTGCCGCGCCAGCGCGGCGAGACGGACCCGTTCGAGGATTTCTTCGACCGCTTCTTTGAGGGACCCGGCGGGCCGGAGGGCGATGTGCGGCAGCGCAGCCTCGGCTCAGGCATCGTGGTCAGCAAGGAAGGCTACATCGTCACCAACCGCCACGTGGTCGAGAAGGCCGACCGCATCCAGGTAAAGGTGATGAACGATGCCACGCAGTACGACGCGAAGGTAATCGGCTCGGACGGCGAAACCGATATCGCCGTCATCAAGATCACTCCCAAACAGCCGCTGATCGCGGCCCGGATGGGGAACTCCGAGGGGATCAGCGTGGGCGACTGGGTGCTCGCCGTGGGCAGCCCGTTCGGCCTGGCCGAAACGGTCACCGCCGGCATCATCAGCGCGCGCGGGCGCGACCTGCCGGGCGCCGGCCAGTTTCAGCACTTCCTTCAGACCGACGCGGCCATCAACCCGGGCAACAGCGGCGGCCCGCTGGTGAGCATGGCGGGCGAGGTGATCGGCGTGAACACCGCCATCATCACGCAGCGCGGCACCTACGAGGGCGTGGGCTTTGCGCTGCCGTCCAACACCGCCATCCAGGTGTACAACCAGATCATCAAGAGCGGGCGCGTCTCGCGCGGCTCGATCGGCGTCGAGTTCCAGTCCGACGCGGCCCAGAACCCCGCGCTGCTGCGCAGCTTCGGCGTGAAGGAAGGCGTGGTGATCACCAATGTGCGTCCCGACGCGCCGGCCGATAAGGCGGGCCTGAAGTCGGGCGACGTCATCGTCGCCGTGGACGGCGCCCCCATCAAGTCGGGCAACGACCTGGTCGGGCGCATTTCCGAGACGCCGGTGGGCAATACCATCCGCATCCGGTATAACCGCAACGGCAAGGAAGCCGAAACCGCGGTGACCGTTGGCGACCGCTCGAAGATATTCGAGGACTTGCTCGGTGAAGCCGAAGAAGCGGCGCGGCCGGGCGAAACCACCAACGCCAAGTTCGGCCTGACGCTGCAGAACCTGACGCCGGAAATGGCCGACCGGCTGGGCATCCGCGACCAGCAGGGCGTCATCGTCAACCAGGTGGACCCCGGCAGCTTCGCCGATGACATCGGCGTGGCCCGCGGCGACCTGATCGTCGAGATCCAGCGCCAGCCGGTGCGCACGGTGGAAGATGTACGCCGCATCCAGGGCGTCATGAAGTCCGGTGACGCCGTGGTATTCAAGGTGATGCGCCGCGTGCGCGGGCCGCAGATGCAGGCGTTTTTCCTGGCGGGTGATCTGCCGTAGCGCGGACAGTCGTTCTTGTAGATGACTCAGTGGCTCCGGGGTTCAGTTCATCCGGAGCCACTGCTTTGAAGGCGATATGCGAATCTTAATCGCGATCTTTTCGGTTTTCCTGTTGCTGGCGGGCGGTGCGGTGGCCGCCAGGCGCCCGGCGGCCAAGCCCACCGGAAAAAAAGTTACCGCAGTGAAGAAAAGGAACACATCCAGCAAGGCCAAGCGCCCGTCCCGCCGCCGCGCCGTCTACCAGCGCGGACCCGCCGCGCCGGGCACGGAGCGCATCCGCCAGATACAGGAAGCGCTGGCTCGTAGCGGGCACTTTCGCGGCACAGCCACCGGGACGCTCGATGGTCCCACCGCCGTTGCCCTCGGGAATTTCCAGCAGGCCAACGGACTGGACCGCACCGGCAAGCTCGGCGCCTTGACGCTGAAGAAACTCGAGCAGCATGGGCTGCCGCCCAACTCTCCCATGACGGCCTCGGAACAGACCGGCGGCCACGCGCAATAGTTCCGTCCGCCGCGGTCCCTTTCGTTAGTCGGCCCCGATTGCTGCTCAGGAGGCGCTGAATGGCCGGCCCCAAGACCCACAAGAATTTCATCAACGGCGAGTGGATGGATTCCCGCTCCGGCCGCGTCTTCGAAAACCGCAACCCGGCCGACACTACCGAGATTCTCGGGCTGTTCCAGGATTCCGACAGCCGCGACGTGGACGACGCTGTGACCGCCGCCCGCGATGCCTACAAGAGCTGGCGCCTGGCGCCGGCGCCGCGCCGCGGCGAAATCCTGTTCCGCGCCGCGCAGGCCCTTCTCGCGCGCAAGGACGAGCTCGCCCGCGAAATGACCGGCGAGATGGGCAAGGTGCTGGATGAGACGCACGGCGACGTCCAGGAAGCGATTGACATGGCTTTCTACATGGCCGGCGAGGGACGGCGGCAGTTCGGCCAGACCACCCCGGCCGAGCTGCCAAACAAGTTTGCCATGAGCGTGCGCATGCCGCTGGGCGCCTGCGCGCTGATCACGCCCTGGAATTTCCCGATGGCCATCCCCTCGTGGAAGATACTGCCGGCGCTGATCTGCGGAAACACGGCGGTGATCAAGCCGGCCACCGACACGCCGCTCTCCTGCTACAACCTGGTGAAAATCCTGAATGAGGCGGGGCTGCCGCGCGGCGTTTTGAACCTGGTGACCGGCTCGGGCGCCGAGGCCGGGCAGGCGCTCATCACCCATCCCGACGTGAGGATGATTTCCTTCACCGGCTCGACCGAGGTGGGCCGCGCCGTATCGCAGGCAGCCGCGCCCGGTTTCAAGCACTGCGTGCTGGAGATGGGCGGCAAGAATGTGGTGATGATTCTCGACGACGCCAACCTGGACCTGGCCATCGAGGGCTGCCTGTGGGGCGGCTTCGGCACCACCGGGCAGCGCTGCACCGCCACCAGCCGCATCGTCGTCCAGAAGAACGTTTACCGTGAATTCGTCGAGCGCTATGTCGAGCGCGTGAAGGCGCTGCGCGTGGGCAACGGGCTGGACCCGGCCACCCAAGTCGGGCCGCTGATCAATGAATCGCGAGCGCGCAACGTCGAGGAATATGTCCGCTCCGGCTTGGACGAGGGTGCGCGGCTGCTCTGCGGCGGGCGGCGTCTCACCGGCGGCGCCTTCGCCTGCGGCTATTTCTTCGAGCCGACGGTCTTCGGCGACGTGGCGCCGGACATGCGCATCGCGCAGGAAGAGATTTTCGGACCGGTGGTTTCCATCCTGCCCTGCGACGGCCTCGATCAGGCCATCGAGATCGGCAACGGCGTGGTGTACGGACTTTCGTCGGCCATCTACACGCGCGATGTGAACAAGGCGTTTGTGGCCATGCGTGATATGAACACCGGAATCTTCTACGTGAACGCGCCGACTATCGGCGCCGAGATCCACCTGCCCTTCGGCGGCACGAAGCAGACCGGCAACGGCCACCGCGAGGCCGGCACGGCCGCGATCGACGCCTTTTCGGAGTGGAAGTCGGTGTACGTGGATTACAGCGACCGGCTGCAGCGCGCCCAGATTGATAGGGAATAAGGACAGGGAATCATCGCATGATTATCGGCGTTCCCCGCGAGATTAAGGATCACGAATCGCGGGTGGGGCTGGTTCCCGGCGGCGTCCATGCGCTGGTGGAGGAGGGCCCCCGCGTTCTGGTCGAGCGCGGCGCTGGCCTAGGCAGTTCCATCCGCGACCGCGAATACGCAGAGGCGGGCGCCGGAATGGTGGACGCCGCGCTCGCCCTCTGGCACAG
>JBKKAI010000369.1:0-3692 GCA_046714815.1 Terriglobia bacterium
CGAGCAGCACCGCGAGGGTCACCGACGGGAACACGATGCCGCCGCCCACCAGCCAGGCACGCTCCGAGACCTTGCGCGGGCCGGAAAACGCGCCGTACAGGGTCAACGCGACAACCACGGCGAGCGCGAGCCCGCCGCCCACGTAGAGCCAGATGCCGAGCTCGTGGATCACCTGGGCGGCAGCGCTGCCCGGGTGCAGCATGGACTGGATGAGCCCGGTCTTCATTTCATCCTGTACAGGTAGCCGGCGATGTCGCGCGCCTCGGCCGCGGTCATCTCCACCTTCGGCATCGCGGTCCCGGGCGACATCGAGGGTGCATCCGCGATCCAGCGCGCGAGCAGCTCCGCGTCGCGCGGAAACTTGCCCGCGATATAGGCTCGCTTTTCGTACTTGTCCAGCGGCGGCCCGACCTTGCCGCTCGCGCCCGTGACGCCCGGGATGACGTGGCAGGCGCCGCACTGCAGGCGCTCCAGGGCCACGCGGCCCGGCTCGTCGCGATCAGCGCAGCCGCTAATCCAGAGTAGCGAGATAAGCAGCGATATCGCGCGCATGGGCTTCGGTGACATCCACCACCGGCATCAGAGTGGCCGGGTTGACGCTCTTCGGATCGCGGATCCAGCGCACCAGGTTCTCGGGCGTGTTCGGCAGCCTGCCGCCGAGGTACTTGCGCCCGGCGATGCCGTCCAGCGGCGGCCCGACGTAGGCCATGGCGCCAACCACGCCCGGTATCCGGTGGCAGCTGGTGCAGCCGTACTGGTGCAGCGTGATGGCGCCGCGCTTGGGATCCCCGGCCGCCTGGCTTGGATTCCACACCGTCTCCGCGTTTGCCCTTGGAAGAGCTGCGTATTCCGCGACCGTGAGTTTTGGCATCAGGCGCAGGAAGGCGACGATGGCCCACAGGTCGGCATCCGGGTAGCGGAATTCCCAGGCCGGCATCGCGGTCATCTTCAGGCCGTTGCGGGTCACCCAGTACAGCTCGGCCGGCGTCCACTCGAGCGCGCTCTGGACGAGGTTGTTGGGCACCGGCATCAGGCCGCGGGCGAAAGGCTCGGGCGCAATCCCCGGCGCGCCGTGGCACTTGAGGCACGACTCCCGATAGAGTTGCGCGCCTCGCAGGGCGAGGGCCGGATCCTCCAGCGCGGGCGCGGTGACGAACCGGGCGCGCAATTTCACTGCCTGGCGCATGCCGGTGTCGAGCGCCCAGTGCACCGGGCGGATGTGCTGGTGGATCGCGCTGACGTCGTAGGCGCCAGAGAAGATCATGCCAAGCACGGCCACTGTGGCCGCGATTGCGAGCACCGCAAGCGCCTTCAGCGCAAACTGGTATTTCTGCGCCAGCTGCATCGGCGCAATTCTATTGCCATATGTTCGTCAACTTACGGACGCGCGAGGACGCCGGGAACATGCTTCGCGCGCGATGAATGTTCCTTCCGCATCCAGGCGTCGACTGCCCGTCTGGGCAGTCCGGGCGGGATGGGCGGATTCGGCGGCAAGGGCCGGGGCGGACCCGGCAAAAGCCCATGTGTGTGCAGGCGCACGGTGCGCCGGGGCGGGAAAGCGTATTTATCTCCCATGCAACTCGGCGACCAGCAAGCCAGCGGCAACGTCGAGGACCGCCGCGGGCTGGGCGTGGGCGGCGGGCTGGGCGTGGGCGGCATCGCGGTCGCCGTGATCGCCTACTTCCTCGGCTTCGACCCCTTCACCGCCGTCCAGGTGGCGCAGCAGGTCGCGCCCCAGGCCGATTCGAGGCCCGCGCCCAAGGGCGCGCCCAAGGACGAGGCGGGGCAGTTCGTCGCCAAGGTGCTGGGCAGCACGGAGAAGGTCTGGGGCCAGCTGTTCCGGAGCAGCAACGTGCAGTACCGGCCGCCGACGCTGGTCCTGTTCGAGCGCCAGGTGCGCTCGGCCTGCGGGGTGGCCTCATCGCAGATGGGACCGTTCTACTGCCCCTCGGACGAGAAGCTCTACATGGACCTGGAATTCTTCCGCGTCTTGCAGCGCAAGCTCGGCGCGCCGGGGGACTTCGCCCAGGCCTATGTCATCGCCCACGAGGTCGGCCACCACGTGCAGAAGCTCACCGGGGCCTTCCAGAAGCTGGAGGCGGCCAAGGGACGCGGCTCGCAGGCGGAGTTCAACCGCGTCTCGGTGCGCATCGAGCTCCAGGCCGACTGCTACGCCGGGGTCTGGGGGCACCACGCCGCCAACATGAAGCAGCTTGACCCGGGCGACGCCGAGGAAGGGCTGGGCGCCGCCGCTGCGGTCGGCGACGACCGCCTGCAGAAGCAGGCCCAGGGCAAGGTGGTGCCCGAATCCTTCACCCACGGAACCTCTCAGCAGCGCCAGCAGGCGCTCAAGCGCGGCCTGGACTCGGGCCGGCCGAAGGACTGCGACACTATCTAAGAGAATCTGTCCGGATCCGTGTCGCGTTACGCACGGAAGCAAAGTTTCGCTTGCACCGTGTAAAGTTTTCACGCAGCATGCGGTCGCATGCTCACGCTTTCCTACAAGCGTAGGTGTTTGTCCTACACGGCGCTTTCCCTCGCGCTGGCCCTCCCATTCTCTGCCCGGGGTGAGCTGCTGTACCGCAGCTTGGAGCTGAAGAACGGCAAGGAGGCCTGGTCGGAAGAGCGCAGGTACAGCGAGCTTGCCGATGTCGCGTTCCCGCGGCAGGGCGTGAAACCCGGAAAGGTCGTGGCGGAGGAAGTCCGGGTGGTTGTGGCTGGGACGATCCTGCCGGCCGATGGCGCCAGTGCGGAAATCATGGCGGCCATGGTGCGGGGCGGCCGGCACAGGATCTCGGGCAACCAGATCACGCTCTCCAGCGACGGCGGCGACATGGAAGCGGCGATGCAGATCGGCCGCCAGCTGCGCAGGCTTGGCATCTTCACCAGGATCGCCCAGCCCGACCAATGCATGAGCGCCTGCGTGTTCGCCTTCATGGGCGGCGAGCGGCGCACGGTGGCGGGCAAGCTCGGCATCCACCGGCCGTATTTCCCGACCACCACCGAGAGCGGCGACCGCATCGCGCGCTACCGCGCCCTGCAGCGCGCGGTGCGCGAGTATGTCGAAGAGATGGACTTCCCGCAGTCGTTCTACGAGGCGGTGATGCTGGTGCCGCCGGAGTCGATGAACTACCTGCAGGCGGCGGACCTGAAGCGCTTCTACCTCGAGGGCATCAGCCCCTCGTCCGAGGAAGCTGCGGACGCGGCCGCCGCGCGGCGCCTCAACCTTTCAATGACCGACTACCTGAAGCTGAAGGCCGCGCAGCCGGGCTGCGCGCTGGCCGGCGCCATCGGCGAGCGCGGCTGCATCAAGAACGCCCACGCGGTGCCGGTTCTCCGCTACGCCGGCGAGACCGCCACCGGCGCCAGCATCCAGCCCTAGCTACCGTTTCAGTATTTTCGGGCCCTTGGTGCCCGCCGTGCGCTCGTAGACGCCGTCGCCGGCCTTCTTGTACTGCGTCATCCCGGATTCCTTGATCTTCTGCGGCGTGACGCTGTACTTGCCGCCCAGCGCCGGGGCGCTGATCAGGCGCTCGACCGCCTTGCCGCACTCCGGGCATTTCTTCAGCTTGAGATCGGCGACGCGCTGCACCATCTCGAAGCGGCCCTTGCAGCGGTCACAGCGGCCTGAAGCGGGGGCGTAGTCGTAGAGTGGCATGGCGCGAGTTTAGGGGTAACGTAGCGTCTGGGAC
>JBKKAI010000370.1:0-3161 GCA_046714815.1 Terriglobia bacterium
GGGGAGCGCGGGGGAAATCGTCGCCGCGGCCCAGCGCGCCGGCATCCAATTCATTTTCATGACCGACCATTACGGATGGGCCACCGACGCCCATGTTATTTCGCAGGGCCAGCGGGGCGAGCACGGCGGCATTTTCTTCGTCGTCGGCGCCGAGATGCGCGACGGCGTGATGCCATTTTTTCTGGACCGGCCGCCGGCAAAGTATGACCCACACCAGCCTTTGCAGGATTTCGTGAATGACCGCCGCGCCGATGGCGCGCTCGTCTTCTTGAACCATCCTGACGATCCCCAGCGCCGCTGGGACCTGAGCGGCTGGACCGGGATGGAGATTTACAATCTGCATGCGGATGCGCGTAAGACGCGGATGTCGGTATACGCGCGGCTTTCCGAGCAGTTCTGGTCCATGCGGCGCTACCCGATGCGGGTCTTTCACCGCCTGTTCCAGGAGCCGCGAGAATATCTCGCGCTGTGGGACCGGTTCACCGCCAATCGGAAAGTGGTCGGAATCGCCGGAAATGACGCGCACCAGAACCAGGGCCTGCGCCTGGTGGTTACCCACCACCGTTCCATTATCCTGACCGATACCAGCGGGTCCGACCGGCCGCCCTGGTGGGAAGGCCATGGGCGCCTGTGGCGGGCGCTGGCCGGCGCAGTTTACGGCGATCTCGCGCCAGGCCGTACGCTCTGGCGCACGGATGCGGACCTCTATGAAAGGAGCTTCCGCTTCGTCAACACGCATCTTCTGGCGCGGGCTCTCACCGCGCCGGATCTGCGCCAGGCACTCGAAACCGGCCACGCTTATGTGGCCTTCGATTCGCTGGTAACCGCCACCGGTTTTGATTTTTCATTGACAGCAGCAGATGGGACCCGGCGCGCGACCATGGGTGACGAAGCGCCTTTCGACCCGGCAACATCTCTTCGAATCGGGACGCCCGCCCCCGCGACCCTGCGCCTGATTCGGAACGGCCGCGTCATTCAGGAGACAACCGGAGAACAGATGGTCATGGCTCCCGCTTCGCCCGGCGTGTATCGCGCCGAAGCGCACCTGCGCGTGCGCGGCGAACTGCTGCCATGGATCTACTCCAACTGTATTTATCTTCGCTGATCGTTGGCTGACCGTTGCGGCTCCCGCAACTTTTCCATTCTCCGCGGGGTTCAAAGGAAATAAGGAGGCCGACTACGCTATGAAAAGAACGTTGATTGGATTGCTGGCCGCGGCGCTCGTCGCCGGCGTCGTTCCCGTTTCCGGCCAGGAGCCCGCACCCGCGCAAGGCAAGAAGAACGCACGCGCCAATCTCGCGGAGATGGACACGAACAAGGACGGGAAGATCGCCCGCTCCGAATGGAAGGGCAAAGACAAGAGGTTCGCCCGCCTCGACACCGACAACGATGGTTTCGTCACTCAGGACGAGCTGAAAAACGCCCGCGGCAAACGGAAGCGGCGTTAAACGCTTCCGGATGCAATGGGAGGTCAGCGGCGGCCACAAGGCCGCCGCTATTTCTTCAGATACCCGTAGTGCCGCGCCATCCAATACGGCAGCAGAAACGCTGCCCCGTCGTCTTCGGAACGTCCTCCATCGCCGCCATCTACGCGAAACGGGTTGGCGTTCCAGCGCATCACGGGCCGCTCATCCGCGGGCAACAGATCCAGAAACTCGGGCTGGCCGAACCGGTCCTTGCCCGTGGAAGGGCGAATGTCAAAACGGTGGGAGTTGCGAACGGTCCAGGACCTCAGATCAATGGGCCAGCGCTCGAGCGTCCGCTGAGCTTCCGCCAGGTTGTCGCGCCGGCCGCTCGCCCGGTTGTGGATGTATATCCAAAGCGAGCTTTTTTCGCCGCGAATGTTTTCCCACCATTGTTCCAGCGCCGCCAGGTAGATCTTCCGCAGGTGGGGATCGTGTTCGTATTCGAGCAGCGGGAAGAACGAAAGCATGGCCAGCTCTTCATCCGAGTAATTGATCTCGCAGCGCCGCTCCCGGTACAGGGAGGCGGTGCGAGCATAGCCTTCCGCCACCAGGCCGGCGTAGGCCTGCGCAAACCGTGGCTCGCCGGTGATGTGATGCGCCGTCTTCACGAAGGAAAGCAGCTCCAGCGAATTCAGTGGGCTGTCACAGAACCCGATCCCGGCCGGCGGCTTGGTCTGGAAGTATTCCAGCGACCAGCGGCCCCACGTGGTGGGCTTGCCGTCCACGTCCAGCAGGTAGCGGCCGTTACCCAGAATATGGTCCGTGATGCGGGCGATGGCCGCACGCATCGCCGGCTTCTCCGCCTCCTCTGCAACCAGGTCGTAGTAGAGCGAATAGGCGAAGAAGTGGCCGACGATTTCGTCCGAACTGGTGTCGCCTTTCCATTCGAACCGGCCGTCCGGGGTGAAGTGCCATTCCCCACCGGAGGGCCGGTAGTCACCGCGCTCGATGTAGGCGCGCGCCGGAAAGCCAGGAATGCCGGTGATCTCTTCCAGGCGCATGAGGGCGCCCATGGATTCGCGGGCAAGCCGGCGGGCCTCCGGGTGACGGGTGGCGGCATAACGGAAGCTTTCGGCGCCCACGAAGATCGCAGTCCAGAGGCCGTCGTTGTCATTCGGAACCATGCGGTTGGATGACAAATCACCTGGCCGAGCCAGCTCCGATGTTGCCACCAGGCCATAGCGATTGTGTCGCAGCCGGATAGTCTCCTCGAAGATCTCTGTTTTCTGATCGAGGTCCATCGGGCGAAATTCCAGGCGTGTCACGCCTGTCCGAGTACGGATCCACACATGACGCCTCGACTCCGGGTAGATGGCCTGGACTTCGTCGTCAAGAAGATAGCGGCGGCCCGCGAAATAGTCGCAGCGGTCCGCCGATTTCCGGCGGCAGCGCATCGCGCCACTGTTGCTGCCCAGCCAGACTGTGCCATCCGGCGCATTGACGGCCAGGGTGACCTCCGCAATCGGCGGCCGGACTCCCGGGGGCACGCGCACCTTCCCTGCCCGAACCGGCGCCCGGAGCACGGCCGCGGGAAGGCGCGTGGAATCGGCGCTTTCCACCGGGAAGAACTCGGCGAAACGCTGCAGAAACTGCGTCGCCAGGCCATAACCAGCGCTCTGCGCTGGCCGGCTGCCGGCCAGCGCCGGAGGCGCTGGTTTGGCCAGGCCGCGGCCCATCGAGTGCATGCATTCGGGT
>JBKKAI010000371.1:0-3546 GCA_046714815.1 Terriglobia bacterium
GGCCGGCCTGGTCGCCGCAGGCGACGCCCGACTCGGCCCGCATCCAGAAGGAGCACCGGGCGCACATGACCCGCATGGCGGAAGACGGCAAGCTGGTAGTGGCCGGCCCGTTCGGCGATCAACAGGACGAGACCCTCCGCGGCATGTGCCTGTATCGTGTGGGCTCGATCGAAGAGGCCCGCGCGCTGGCCGAAGCCGACCCGGCGGTGAAGGCCGGCCGCCTCAAGGTCGAAACCGTCACCTGGTACGTCGAGAAGGGCTACATGGCTTTCCCCAAGGCGCCTCCGGCCAAGTCCCAGTAACATGACGCCCATCGGCCCGGCGTCTGCCGAATCCCGCGGCACGGAACGCGCGCCTCGGGCGATTCCGCACCTGCGGTATTGGATCGTCGGCCTGGTCTTCCTGGCCACCGTCATCAATTATCTCGATCGCCAGACGCTTTCCGTGGTGGCGCCGGAGTTGCGCGACCTGTTCGGCATGTCCAACAGCGAGTATTCCTACGCGGTGTTTGCCTTCATGCTGGCCTACACGGTGATGAACGGCGTCTCCGGACGCCTGATTGATGTGCTGGGCAGCCGCCGCGGGTACTTGCTGATCATGGCCTGGTGGTCGGTGGCGGCAATGCTGCATTCGCTGGTTGGCGGGTTGGCCGGGCTGATCGTCTGCCGCTTTCTGCTCGGCGCGGGCGAGGCGGGAAACTGGCCGGCCGGCGTCAAGGTGGTCGCCGAGTGGTTTCCGATTCGCGAACGGGCCTTCGCCAACGGCATTTTCAACAGCGGGTCGGCGGTGGGCGCGGTGATCGCGCCGCCGCTGGTGGCGGCCATCAGTTACACCTGGGGCTGGCGCGCGGCGTTCCTGATGGTGGGCAGCGTCGGGTTCCTGTGGCTGCTGGCGTGGTGGCGCTGGTATCGGCTGCCGGCCGACCACCCCAATTTGGCCGCCTCCGAATTGGCGCACATCCTTGGCACAGATCCAAGAATCGGACAAGGGGACGACGCTCGGCAGCCCGCCTTCTGGCTCCTGTTCCGCCTGCGTTTCGTCTGGGCGCTGACCCTGAGCAAAGTGTTTCTCGATCCCGTCTGGTATTTCTACATCTTCTGGTTTCCCGAATACCTGAAGCGCCAGCGCGGCTTCGACCTCGCCGCGATCGGCCTCTATGGCTGGATCCCGTTTCTCACCGCCGATATCGGCAACCTGATCGGCGGATGGATGAGCGGCTACCTGTTGCGCCGCGGCTGGTCGCTCAACGCCGCCCGCAAGGGCACCATCACGCTGTTCGCCTGCCTGATGACGGCGGCGATTCCGGCGGTCCTGACGCCCAACGTGTGGCTGGCCATCGCGCTGGTCTCCTGCGCCACGATGGGATACACGGGCTGCAACGCCAACATTCTGACGCTGCCTTCCGATGTGTTCCCGCGCCATGTTGTCGCCACGGTGTTCGGTATCGCCAGCATGGGAGCCGGGTTCGGCGGCATGCTGTTCATGCTGGTGACCGGAAAAGTCGTGGACCATTTTTCCTACCGGCCGATTTTCTTCGCCGCGGGCATCATGCCGCTCATCTCCGCTGCGCTTCTCTGGACGCTGGTCAGCCGCATCGAGCCGGTTTCGAGCGAAACGTTGCAAGCCGGAAAGTAAGCATCTGGTATTATACTTATCCATAACAGGAGCTTCTCCATGGCCAGCGTTACTTTGCGCAATCTCGGGGGGTCGGTCGTTATGGCTGTCCCCCGGAAGATACTGAATCTCGTTCATCTCGATGCCGGCTCGACGGTAGACCTCAGCGTCCAAAACGGCCGGCTGGTCGTAGAGCCACGAAAGAGGCCGCACTACACACTGACCGAACTGTTGTCCCGCTGTCGCGTGTCAGATTTGGCTCCCAAGCGCAGGGAGCGGCCGTGGCTGCGCGGCGGTCCTGTCGGGAAAGAGTTGCTTTGAAGCGGGGCGTGCCGGAGCGGGGCGACGTCTTCCATATTGATCTCGATCCCGCCAAGGGCCGGGACCAGCAGGGCAAGAGGTTTGTGCTGGTCCTCACGCCGGCTGCCTTCAACCGCTTCGGGTTGACGTTGGTGTGTCCGGTCACCCAGGGCGGAGAGTTTGCCCGGGAGCACGGCTTCGCAGTTTCGCTGAGTGGCGCTGGGACTGGCATCCAGGGCGTGGCCTTGTGCCACCAGGTCCGCACACTGGACTATAAAGAGCGGAACGCTTCATGGGTCGAATCCCTTCCGGACGCGATCGTGGAGGAAGTACTGGCCCGCGTCCGAACCCTGCTCGATTGAGAGAGAATCGCACGGGGCAGCGCAGGCGGAAGGGTCTAACCTCTCTGTGCTGTGATATTGTGATCCTGTGAAAAATATCACAGTCTCACTTTCAGACGAGGCCTACCGGCAGGCGAGGATTCGGGCCGCGGAGCGAGACACCTCGGTCAGCGCGCTGGTGCGCGAGTTCCTGGCGAAGCTGGGAGAAGGAGAGTCGGAGTTTGAGCGCCGCCGGCGCCTTCAAAGCCAGGTTCTGGCTACCATCCGCAAATTCCGCGCGGGCGATCGGCTGACCCGCGAGAAGGTGCACCGCCGCGATGCGCTTCGTTGACACCAATGTCCTGCTTTACGCCGCCAGCGCAGCGGCCGAGGAGCGGGAGAAGTCCCAGGTGGCTTTGTCGCTTCTCAACGATCAAGACCTTGCTTTGTCGGTACAGGTCCTCCAGGAATTCTATGTGCAGGCGACGCGTCCGGGGAAACCCCATCGTCTGAATCAGGAGCAGGCGGCCCTGCTCGTCGAGTCTTTCCTGCGGTTCCGCGTTCAGGAGATGAGTGTGAAGCTGGTGTGTTCGGCTTTGGCGGCCTGCGAGCGGTTTCGAATCTCCTATTGGGATGCAGCCATCGTGGAAGCCGCCAGGGCCCAGGGTTGCCACACGATCCTCTCGGAGGACTTGAGTCACGGTCAGGACTACGATGGGGTCGAGGTGAGCGACCCCTTTCGCAAGCTGAGACGCCGAGGACGAGATTTTTCCTGAGCTGGCGCCGCCGCTTGGTAGGGAAAAACGATGATCGGGACTTGTCGCAGGCTATAATCTGCACCGCCAAGGAGGAGGAGGAATGTCTACTCCCGCAAAGGGCCTCGAAACGCTTTCGCAGCTTCGCACTCTGCTGCAATCGCTGGCTGACCAGTTGGAAGATGCCGACGCCGACCGCACCAACATGTCACGCGGCGCGCACGGCAAGATGGTGCCCGATTACGTGGTCGCGCAGGCGGCGCCGGCCGGCGAGCAGGAGTCGGCCGCGGAAATTATCACCCAGGTGCAGGGGGCGCGGCTGGCCAGTGTCCAGACGGTGGTGGAGATCGTGGACGGCCTGACGGAGGAGTTGGCCTCCGGCCCGCTGGTCGAGTATAAGCGCATCCAGTTCCCCGGCCTCGAGTCGCTGCTGGCCGAGCGTTCCTGACCCTGGGAGGGCGCGCCGGCGCCGCTGGCGGGATGGCCGCGGTGACGGCGGCACTATCCATGAACCGGCCGGCGAACTTCTGGAGTGCGGTGGCTTACCACCGCTTGGA
>JBKKAI010000372.1:0-6037 GCA_046714815.1 Terriglobia bacterium
GGCCCGGAGTGTACGCTCCGGGCCGCCGGTGGTTGCATGAGCAGCGCGGCGAGAAGGAGCAGCATGAATTTTATCATTGACGATTTTTCCATTGACGATTGAACCCCAGGCCAAAATCGTCAATGAAAAAAATCATTACTTACCGGACCAGGACGAAATGCGCGCGACGGCTGCGCTGCCAGCAGTCCTCGGTCAGGTCTGAGCACTGTGGCCGCTCCTTGCCGTAGCTGATGGTGCGAATGCGGCCGGCTTCAATTCCCAGCGAAACGATGTATTCCTTGGCGCTGTTGGCGCGGCGGTCGCCGAGGCCCAGGTTGTACTCGGCCGAGCCGCGCTCGTCGCAATGGCCCTCGACAACGATGCTGGCCCTGGGATTGGCGCGCAGCCAGTCGGCGTTGGCCTGCAAGACGGGCGCCGCATCGCCGCGGATATTGAAGCTGTCGTAATCGAAGTACACATCGCGCACGCGCGCCTCGAAGGTGCGGCCGATTTCCTCCTGCGTGGACGGCGGCGGCTCGGGCGGCACGGGACGGCCGGAAACGGTGACGCGCGCGCTGGCGCTGGCTGTGCCGCCGGGCCCCTGCGCCGTAATGCGGTAGGTCAGGGACTCGAAGGGGGAAAGAGCCAGAGTCCCTTTCTGTGGCACCTGTCCCAGCGCCGGTTCGAGCGTCAGCGTGGTGGCGCCGGTGGAGCTCCATTCGAGCGTGGTGGATTGGCCGCGCTCGATGCTGATCGGGGTGGCCCTCAGTGTGACGGTGGGCGCGGCCGTGCCCTTTTGTGCCGGTTGCGGCGGCGCCGGCAGACCAGGCGTCTTCTGCTGCTTCTTGCAGCCTACGCCGGCGGTTAGAACCAGCAGCAAAACCAGGCCTCCGATACCCGCGTACTTCCGTTGCATTTCTTTCCTTTCCTGATGGCGCGGGCCTCCGCCGCCCGCGCGGGTTTTACCGGGTGCGGCCCACCCTACTTCACGCTCCACACCGGTGATGTGTTGACACCGGCCGAGGTCAACGCGCGGACCCGCGTGCCGTCGGCCAGCATGGTAAGTATCTGTTTTCCTCCATTGCGGCTCGATTCGAAAACGATGTGCCGGCCGTCGGGCGAGAACGACGGGTGCTCGTTGCGCCCGGCGCCGTGCGTCAACTGCACCAGTTCCCCGCTGGCGACGTCCATCAGAAATATATTGTAATTGCCGGGAGCGAAACCGCGCGTCCAGGAAAAGGCCAGCGTCTGGCCATTGGGCGCCCAGGCCGGCGTGACCGCGTCGCCGCCCCCGCCGCTGACCCGGCGTACGTTGGAGCCGTCGGCGTCCATCAGGTAGACCTGCGGCACACCGCCGCGGTCGCTGACGAAGGCGATCTGCGCGCCGGTCTTGGGGTTCCAGGCCGGAGAGATATCCACGCCCCGCGAGCTGGTGAGGCGGCGCATGTTGCCGCCGTCGGCATTGGCCACGTAGATCTCCGGATCGCCCGTCTGCGACGAGGAAAAAATCACCTGGCGGCCGTCGGGGGACCAGGACGGCGTGGTGTTCAGGCCGCGCGGGTTGTGGAACGTCAGCCGCCGCCGGCTTTCGAGCGAGAACACGAAGATGTCCGGGTTGCCCTCGGAGTAACTGGTGAAACCCAGGCGGCTCCCGTCGCGGGAGACGGCCGGCGTCAGCGCCAGCGAACCGTACTGCGTCACCGGCTGCTGGCCGCCCCCGTCATAATCCATCTGCCAGATGTCTTTGTAGCCGGAGCGCGGGCTGCGGCAGAAATAGATTTTCGATTCGAAAATGCCGGGCAGGCCGCCGCCCAGCTTCTCCATGATGGCGTTGGCGAAGCGGTGCGCGGTGGCGCGCGCGCCGGCGTCGTTGTTCTGGTCGGTGTAGCGCCGCGCCAGTATCTCCGGCCGCGGCGAACTCTGCACATCGTAGAGAAAGCCTTCGACCACCAGCCGGCCGCCGACCACCGCCACGTTGCCGAAGGCCAGCATCTGCGCGCCGGCCGGCGGCCCGGCCCAGGCGGCAGTCGCTCCGGCGGCCAGCAGGTCGTCGGGCCGCCCCGGAATCGCCGGCGGGTGGAAGCTCTTGCTGATCAATTCGAAGATGCCGGCGTTGCCCAGGTCGTTCCACAGGATTTCGTTGAACAGCCGAGCCAACGGCGCGGTATCGGCGCTCTGCTGCCGGAAGTCGGCGACCGCCAGCTTCAGCGGCTCGAGTTTCAGGTCAATGCCGAACTTGATGACGTCCTGGCGCTGTGCGGCGCCCTGTGGCCACATGAGCCGGGCCGGAAGGCATAGAACCGCCGCCACGGCCAGCGCGATCAACAGGTTTGTCGCGCGAGGAGCCGCGCTTAGTCGAAGTGTTTTCATTTGTGAAACTCGAACCATACTTCCACGTGAACGCTCGATCCGGAGTAATCGCGCGGCAGCGGCGGCAGCTTCGCCTCGGCGCCAACTTCGCTACGGCCGCTGCAGGCCTGCACGGCGCGCAATGCCTCACGGTCCACCGAGGGGTTGCTGCTCGAGGTGGTGATGCGCTCGTTGCGTATCGTGCCGTCGCGCTGAACATCAAACTCCACGTAAACGCGGCGCGCCGACCGCACCGAGGCATCCACGCGCCCACGGTCCCAGTGGCGCGAGATGCATTCGCGCACCGCGCGCACGTACCAGCCGTAGAGCGCGCCGAACTCGCCGCTGAACCCGATGCCGCCGGCCCCCTGCCCGGTGGCCATCCCGTAGATCGGCGACGCGACGCGGCCGGCGCTGGTGGCTCCCGGGATCGCTTCCGGCGAGACTTCCCGGCGCAGTTGCGCCAACTCCTTCAGCGCCTGCCGGCGCTCCATCTCCGCCAGGCTCTTTTTCAGGTCGCGCTCGGCGATCTGCAGCTCGCGGGCGGAAGGCGGGGGCGCGCCCTTCTCCGCGGGCTTCGGGTCGAGCGGATGCAGCTCGCGCGTGGCCGACGCCAGCGGGTTGTCGGCCTTGCCCGCGGCAGCCGCCAGCGGCACACTCGGCGCCAGGTTCACCGGCACCGAAGCGCCGCCGCCAAAACCTTCATCGCCCCAGTCCTGTCCGCGATTGGGCGCAACCAGCACGCCGCCGAACAGCAGCACGCCGAACAGCGCGCCGTGAAAAAGCATGGAAAAAGTCAGGGGAGCCTGCAGGCTTTCGCGCCCGCCGAGTCGTTGTGGCGCCGCGCCGAGTTTGATCCGCAGTTTCATTTCCTAAGCCCTGGCGTTGCCCTATCGTTGGGACGGGCGCGGGTTCTCGATCGGTTTCGTGACCACAGAAATGTTCTTGATGCCGGCGGCGTACATCTCGTCAATCACCGTGGCCACCACGCCGAACGGCACTTCCCTGTCGGAGCGCAGGAACACCGCCTGGCGCTCCGGGTCGCGCAGCGTCTGGCGCAGCCGCGCCCCGAGCGCGTGCACGTTGACGGCCTCGCTGCCCAGGTACAGCCGCTGCTGCCGGTCAATCGTAACCACCACGCGCTCCTGCGTAATCTCGCGCACGGTCCTGGTCTGCGGCAGGTCCACGTCAATCCCCGACTCGATCACCGGCGCCGTCACCATGAAGATGATCAGCAGCACCAGCACGACATCCACGAAGGGCGTCACGTTGATGTCGGCCAGCGATGTCTGCGTGCGTCCCTGCTGGGTGGTGAAAGCCATCCGTCAAGCTCCCGGGCTGCGCTCGGCCAGGTTCAAGAACTCAAGGGCGAAGCTGTCCATGCGGGTGCCGAAATCGCGCAGCACGTGCAGAAAATAGTTGTAGGCGATCACCGCGGGGATGGCCACGAACAGCCCGGCCGCGGTGGTGATCAGCGCTTCGGAGATGCCCGGCGCGACGGCGCGGATGCTGGCCGCGCCGGCCGTCCCCAGGCCGTGAAACGCATCCATGATGCCCCAGACCGTGCCGAACAGGCCGATGAACGGGGTCACCGCGCCGGTGGTGGCCAGCCAGCTCAGCATCCGTTCCATCCCCGTCATCTGCTCGCTGGCGGCGATCTGCAGCGCGCGCTGCACCGACACCAGGCTGCCCGGCTGCACCGGCTGCGGCTGCGGATTGGCGGCCGGAGCCGGGGACAGGTTGCGGATGGCCTGGTAGCCGTACGCGAAAAGCTCAACCAGCGGACTGGGGCGGAATTGATCGCTGAGCACGGCCAGGTCGGAGAGCCGCTGGCCGCGGCGGAAGACACTCAGAAAGCGATCGCTTTGCACCCGCGCCAGGCTGAAGCGGCGCCACTTGGCCAGCATCACCGCCCACGAAAACACCGAGAACAGCAGCAAAATCAGCAACACGCCCTTGGCCACCCAACTGGAGCGCGTCACCAGTCCCCAGACCTCGGCGCCACCGACCAGGGCGAAAAGCTGAGTTGCGTACAGTTCTTCCTGCAAGCATCAAAAGTAGCACGAACGAGCGCCGAGTGTCAGGTGCCTGTTGTTACACGTGTAGCGTTTCTTTCCCAACTTCGCCCTGGTCGGACTGCTGCGAACCAAATCCGCTTGCCCATCTATGCGTATTGATGACCCCAGCGGCGGGTTAATCGGGAAACTCGATGAGAAGGATCTCGGCGATCTGCGAGCGCAGAACAGCCACGCGGACAGTCGCAGAACGCCAAACCTCTTCCCAGTCGATTCCGAAGTAGTGGTGCACGATGATGTTGCGGAAGCCTTTAATGTCCGCCCAAGGGACCTTCGGATAACGCTCACGAAGCTCTGGCGGGAGGTGCGCGACGGCCTCGCCGATGACCGTCAACTGGTGAAGCACAGCGCTGCGGACCAGGCGGTTCTCCCGGAACGATTCCACACTGTGCCCCTGAGTGAACTCGGCGGTGGCATCCGTAGCCGCGAGGATGTCTTCGAGAAAAAGCCGGTCACGCCGCATAGATGATGCGGGCGTGAGAAAGCACCCCTTCGCGCAGAGTGCTTCGGAGCGCTCGCTTCGACACCAGATCGACTTTTCGACCCAAAAGGGCGGAGAGCTCACGCTCCGCCGCGAAGTGATCAACCAGATCAACTCCGGACTCCGGGAAGAACTCGACCAACAGATCAATATCGCTGTCCGGACGCATCTCGCCACGGACGACCGATCCGAACACGGCCAGTTCCTTCACTTGGTAGCGACGGCAGAGCTCGGAGAGCTCGTTTTCGGGCAACTCGATACCGGCAGCGATCGTCATGGGCGCAATTCCGCATTATACTTGGCCTGCTCTATGCTTCAGCAGTTGCACATCGAGAATTACGCCTTGATCGAGCGGCTGGCGCTGGACTTCGGCTTCGGCTTGAACCTGCTGACCGGAGAGACCGGCAGCGGAAAATCCATCGTGGTGGAGGCCGTGGACCTGCTGCTGGGCGGCAAAGCGGCGCCGGAAGCCATCCGCGCGGGCGCCGAGCGGGCCACGGTGTGCGGCCTGTTCCGGGTGGTTGTCGGGCGCGAACTGCGGCGCGCGGCCGAGGAGCTGGGCGTCGAAATCGAGGCCGGCGGCGAATTGCTGCTGAAGCGCGAAATCCAGGCGTCGGGGCGCAGCCGCGCGTTTATCAATGACCGCCCCGCCACAGTAGCCGCGCTGCGCCGGCTGGCGCCGCTCGTTGCCGACATCCACGGCCAGAACGAGCAGCAGGCGCTGTTCGAGCCTGAGGCGCAACTGGAGTTGCTCGACCGGTTCGCCGGCGCCGAGGACGCCGCCGCGCAGGTGGCCGATGCGCACCGCGTCTGGCGCCGCGCCGAGGCGCGCCTGGCCGAAGTGGGCCGTGACGAGCAGGAAAAACTGCGGCTCGCCGACCTGTGGTCCTTCCAAAAGCGCGAGATCGAATCGGCGTCGGTGGTGGACGGAGAGGACCGGCGCCTGGTCGAAGAAAAGCAGGTGCTGGGGAACAGTGCGCGCATCCTCGGCGCCGTGCAATCGGCCTACAGCGCGCTCTACGACGCGCCCGCCACAGCGGCCACCGCCGTGGCGGCGGCGCTCAAGGCGCTCGAAGACGCCGCGCGCTTCGACCGCGCGCTCGATCCCGTGTGCGACGCGCTACGCAGCGCGCGCATCACCATCGAAGACGCA
>JBKKAI010000373.1:0-12470 GCA_046714815.1 Terriglobia bacterium
GAAGTGCTCAGTCCCGCATCGCGCGCGCGCTGGAACAGGCGCGCGGCGCCCGGCTGGAGGCCGGACAGCATGTAATAGGAAGCCACGTGGAGGTGGCGCGCGCGGCGAAGCAGCGCATCGCGAATATCGCCTTCGGCCAGGCGCTCGATCGCGCCGCGAAAGGTCAGCAGCGCCTTCTGCTCCTTGCCTTCGATGCGCAAGACAACCGTAATGCCGGTCTGCGCGCCGCTCGATGCCGTGACGCCCGCAACGTCAACGCCGGCGGCGGCCAGTTCTTCACGCAGGAACCGGCCGGGCGCGTCGTCTCCCACGCAGGCCACCAGCGCCACACGCGCGCCCATCGCGGCCAGGTTCGCCGCAAAGATTCCGGCCGAGCCGCCCAGCGTGTAGCTCATGCCGGCGGCCAGCCGCTCCTGGCCGGGCTCCGGCCGGGGGCAGCCGGTCAGCACCAGGTCCACATTCAAGTCGCCGGCCGCCAGCACGTCAAAGTCCCGCTCCATCGCCCGACAAGTTTACCTGCAAGAACGCAGGAGTCACTACGTTCTCTATGGGAGCCGCTGCTGCGGTTCCCATGGAGGATTTGTATGAGACGGAAATTGTTTCTGGCTTTGAGCGTGGCGGTGGTGCTGGCTCTGCTGGCGGTCTCGATGCTTTCGGGACGAGCGGCGGCCGGGGCCGCGCCGCAGGGTGCGCCCGAGGCGGGCCAGGCCGGCCTGACGATCTACAACCAGAATTTTGCTGTGGTCCGGCAACCACTGCCGCTGGAGCTGAAAGAGGGCGTGAACAACGTGCGGTTCACCGGCACAACGGCCCACCTGGAGCCGGAGTCGGTGATCCTGCGCGACCCGAGCGGCGCTTACCGCCTTCAGATCCTCGAGCAGAACTACCGCGCCGACCCCATTTCGCAGGAGCTGCTGCTCTCGATGTTCGAGGGCAAGCAGATGGAGTTCAACGTGGTGCGCGACGGCAAGCCGCAGGTGATCACCGGCAGGTTGATCCGCAGTGGTTACGCGCCGCACCCGCTGGCCTGGCGGCGTTACGGCGAGCATTACTACCGCACACAGATGGCCCTGCTCGGGGGCTCTTCCTACGACGGATCGAGCGGCGCGCGCCAGCCCATCGTTGAAATGGACGGCAAGCTGCACTTCGGACTTCCGGGCCAGCCGATTTTTCCGTCGCTGGGCGAAGACACCATTCTCAAGCCGACGCTCGACTGGGTGCTGCGCAGCGACCGCGCCGGCGCGTCCAACGTTGAGCTTTCCTACGTCACCGGCGGGATGAGCTGGGAAGCCGACTACAACGTTGTTTCGCCGCCCGATGGCGATGTGCTGAACATCGTCGGCTGGGTGACGTTTGACAACCAGAGCGGCAAGACTTTCCCGAACGCCAGGGTGAAGTTGATGGCCGGCGACGTCAGCAAGCTGCAGCCCGGCGGGGCCGTGGGCGGCCAGGCGGCGCGAATGGACAGCCTGAACGAAGCGTCCGGACGCCCGGCGGTGACAGAAAAGGCCTTCGACGAGTATCACCTTTACACGCTCGACCGCCGTGTGACGCTGCGCGACCGCGAAACCAAGCAGGTGGAGTTCATCCGCGCCTCAGGCGTCAAGTCCGAGCGGCTTTACGTCTACGACGGCGCGCGGATTGACCGCAACCGTTACCAGCACTACAGCGCCGAAAACATCCTGAACGACCAGTCCTACGGCACCATTTCGAACCCCAAGGTCTGGGCGATGCGGGAGTTCGTGAATTCCAAGGCCAACCAGCTCGGGATGCCGCTGCCGAAGGGGCGCCTGCGTTTTTACCGCCGTGACGAAAGCGACAGCCTCCAGTTCACCGGCGAGAATGTCATCACGCACACGCCCGCCAACGAGAAGATCCGGCTTTACACCGGCAACTCGTTTGACCTCGTCGGCGAGCGCCGCCGCACCAATTACCGGATTGACTCGGGCGCGCACTGGCTCGACGAGTCATTCGAGATCAAGCTGCGGAACCACAAGAAAGAAGCCGTCGAGATCCGCGTGGTCGAGCACCTCTACCGGTGGATCAACTGGGACATCACGCAGCGGCCCATGGCTTTCGCCAAGACCGACAGCCAGACCATCGAGTTCCGCGTGCGCCTGCGCCCGGACAGCGAGCAGGTGCTGAACTACACGGTCCACTACACCTGGTAGGCGGCTGTGGCACAGGCATTCTTGCCTGTGCGCCGGTTTGGAACGCGAGTTGCTCCATAAAACCTTGGAGGCTTGTCTCTCAGGAGGCGCATGGGCTTTTTTCTACGGTTTGCGGTCAGGACTTCCGAGATGGTTGGATCGCCATGGGCGTTCGCGGCGGCCGTCTCCGTGATTGTCCTGTGGGCTGCGACCGGCCCGAGCTTCGGCTTTTCCGATACCTGGCAACTGGTGATTAACACGGGCACGACGATTATCACGTTTTTGGTGGTTTTCCTGATCCAGAACACTCAGAACCGTGACGTCAAGGCCATTCATCTGAAGCTCGACGAGCTGATCCACGCGATGGAAGGAGCCCGCAACAGCCTGGTGGACCTGGAAAACCTGTCGGATGAGGAGCTGAATAAGCTGCAAAAGGAATTCCAGCGGGTCCGGGAGCGAAACAGCCCGCCGGAGCAGAACGGCCCCCGGAAATAAGGGGATTGGATGGCCCAAGCCTGTCCGCCCTGTCACTGAAAAGCAGGTTCCTCGCTTCGCTCGGAATGACACGGGAGCGAACGTTCCAGAAGCTAAACTCAATGCCGTTCACTTAAGCGGTCGGCGCTTCTCGGAGCCTGGGAGCGCGGGCATCTTGCCCGCCCTACGCGGCCCTACGCGGCGGCGCTGCGCCGGCTCCTCGCTCCCGGAAACGCGCACAACGGAGCGCGGCGGCGGGCGTTTTCCCGAACTAACGGAAGGGCGCCGTAGCGCCCTGTGCGCTTTGTGGTAGTATCGGCCCGTCCCCAGATCAACTTACCGCCTGGAGGTTGGCCATGCTCAGGCTCAACAGAATCGCGATCACGGCCGTCGTATGCGCGCTGATGGCCGCCGCGGCGCCCGCGCAGGAAGTCCGCGCCACCATCACCGGGTTGGTCACCGATCCGAGCGGCGCCCCGGTCACCAACGCCGCCGTCACCATCACCAACACGGCACAGAATGTTTCGGTTTCCACACGCAGCAACGGAGCGGGAAATTACGTCACGCCGTTCCTGCCGCCGGGGCCGTACCGCATGACGGTGGAGCTGGCCGGCTTCCGGAAGTTCATTCGCGAGCAGATCGTGCTGGAAGCGCAGGACAAGCTGCGCCTGGACGTGCAGCTCGAGGTGGGTGACCTGGCGCAGAGCGTCACCGTCACCGGCGAGGTCTCGCAGTTGCAGACCGAATCCGCCACGCGCTCCCAGGTGATCTCCAACGAGCTGATCGCCAACGTGCCCACGCAGGGCCGCAACCCGTTTCAGATCGCCTGGGCGGCCCCGGGTGTCATCAAGACCGGCGACTGGCGCTACCTGCGCTCCTTCGACATCGCCGGGACGTCGAATTTTTCGGTGAACGGCGGGCGCAACCGCGAGAACGAGGTGCTGCTCGACGGCATCAGCAACGTCCGCGGCAACCGCACCGTGATCCACGTGCCCACCATGGAGTCCGTGCAGGAGTTCAAGGTGGTCAGCAACAGCTATGACTCGCAGTACGGCCGGACCGGCGGCGGCGTGGTCACCATCGTGACCAAGGCGGGCGGCAACGCCTTCCACGGGAACGCCTTCGAGTATTTCCAGGCCGAAGAGCTGAACGCCAACCAGAGCGAGTTGAACAGCGCAGGCACGAAGAAACCGCCGCTGAACATCAACACGTTCGGCGTGCAGGCCAGCGGCCCGTTCTACATCCCGAAGTTGCTGGACGGGCGCAACCACCTGTTCTGGATGGTGTCCTACGAGGGGATGCGGCAGCGCTCCGCCGATCCCGGAGTCGCCACGTTCCCGCTGATGGAGTGGCGCGGCGGGGATTTCTCCTCGCTGCGCAACGCGCAGAACCAGCCCGTGCTGATTTACGACCCGCTCACCACCGCGGCCGACGGCTCGCGCCGGGCCTTTCCCGAAAACCGCATCCCGCAGGCGCGGATCAGCCGCGTGGCCGGCGAGGTGCTGAAGTTTTATCCCGAGCCGACCTCGCCCGGCACCGGTCCGGCGCGCCTGAACAACTACATTTATCCCTCTCGCTGGGTCGCGGACATGAACCAGTGGATCGGCCGCGCCGATTACGTCCTGAATCCGCGCAACAACTTCTTCTTCCGTTATGGGCAGAACCCGTTTTCCGAGTTCCGCGGCCTGGTGTGGAACGGCTCGAATGCCGCCGAGCCCACCGGCAACGCACCGCTGATCCGCAACGGGCGCAACTGGACCTTCGACTGGACCTCGACACTGAGCCCGCGCATGACCTTCAACCTGCGCGCCGGCCTGGCCCGCTGGGAGGAAACCACCGGCAACAGCTTCGGCGCCGGCTTCGACCCGCGGCAGCTTGGCTTCGCCGACAGCCTGGTGGCGCAATTCGCGCTGCTTCAGTTCCCGTTCTTCGATCTGGGCACGTACCAGGCGATCGGCTCGAGCCGCCTGATCGCGCTGGCCACCAACGATGCCTACAGCCTGCAGCCCAACGCGAACCTGGTGGTGGGCAAACATTTCTTCAAGTTCGGCGGCGAGGGCCGGCAATACAACGACAACACCAACAACCCGGGCTTCGCCAGCGGCACCTACAACTTCCGCAGAAACTGGACGCAGCGGAACGCCTCGACGGCCGACGCCGTTTCCGGCAACGAGCTGGCTACGTTCCTGCTCGGCTATCCGTCGGGCGGCCGCGTGGACCGCAACATTGATCCCGCCTACTCCAACCGCTATTACGCGCTGTTCGTCAATGACGACTGGAAAGTCAGCTCGGCGCTGACGCTGAACTTCGGCCTGCGCTGGGATTACGAAGCTCCGGTGGTGGAGCGCTACAACCGCCAGCTTCGCGGCTTCGATTTTGGCGCCGCCAGCCCCATCGCCGCGCGGGCGCAGGGCCTGGGCCTGCGGGGCGCGGTACAGTTTGCCGGCGCCGGAGGGCAGCCCGGCGGCGCGTTCCAGCCGGACCGCAACAACTTCCAGCCGCGCGTGGGCGCCGCCTACCGCATCGGCCAGAAATGGGTGCTGCGGGGTGGTTACGGCCTCTTCTATCTGGGACAGAACGAGTCGGGCGCGCCGGCGGGTTTCAGCCGCGGCACCGAGATCATAACCACCCAGGACGCCGGACTCACCCCGGCGGTCAACCTCCTGAACCCCTTCGCCAACCAGCCCGGGGGCCTGCTGCTGGCGCCCATCGGCGCCGGTCAGGGAGCGGCCAGCTTCCTCGGCGAAAACATCAACGTTAACTACCTGGACCGGCCGTTGCCTTACTCCCACCAATACTCATTTGATGTGGAGCGGGAGTTGCCTGGGAACCTGCTGCTGGAAGTGGCCTACGTCGGCAACCTGACCCGCAAGCTGCCGGTCGGCATCAACGTCAATGTGCTGCCGGCCGCCGAGATGGGGCGGCGCACCGCCGCCGGCGCCACCGACACCGCCTATTACACCGCTCGGCTGACGAACCCGTTGGCCGGCCTGATCCCCAACAACGCCGGCAAGAATCAGGCGACCATCCCGCGCCAGGATTTGCTGCTGCCCTTTCCGCACTTCGGCAATATCAACCTGCAGAATGTGCCCATCGGGCGCCAGCACCATCACGGCTTTCAAACCAAGATCACGCGCCGCTTTGCCCGCGGCCTGACGTTTCTCGCCAGCTACTCCATCAACAAGACGATCGAGCAGGTGAGCCTTCTGAACTCTCAGGATTTCGCGCTGGCGGATCCCCAAGCGGCGCGCGTGGAGAAGCGCTCCGCCACGCAAATTGACATCCCGCAGAAGTTCGCCGTGGCGGGAGTGTTCGAGCTGCCTCTCGGGCGGAAGAAGGCTTTCGGCGCGGACATGCCGGCCGCCCTCGATTTCATCCTCGGTGGCTGGCAGCTCAACTGGGATATCACCTACCAGCGCGGCTGGGCCGTGGACTACCCCAACGCCAATCAGGTAAAGCCGGGCAGCGCCAGCCTGAGCGACGCCACTCTGGCGCGCCGCTTTGACACCACCCTGTGGGTGGACCCGGCCACCAGCCGCAACGTCCCCGCGCTCGACCAGTACACCCTGCGCGACTTCCCCACGCGCTTCGGCGACGTGCGCGTGCCCGGCTACCGAAACTGGGATGCTTCGCTGTCGAAGTACTTCCCCATCCGCGAGCAGGTCCGGGTGCAGTTCCGCTTCGAAATGATCAACGCCTTCAATCATCCGTGGTTCTCGAACATGGCCGACAACGCGCTCAATGTCACCAACGCCAACTTCGGCCGGCTCAGCCCTGTGCAGCGCAACCTGCCGCGCTTTATCAAGCTCGCGCTGAACCTGGCCTGGTGACGCCAAGGGGTCCTCAGCCGGCCACGGTTCCATTGACTTCCGGCCCGCTTAACATTATGTTTTTTGTAAGCCCTCATGCCGGAGCAGACGTATGCCGTGGTCGTTTATCTGAGCGGGCCTTTGGCCCGCCTGGTGGATGACCTCAGGACCGCGCTGAACCCGCAGTTCGCCGGCAAGGCCGCCCACGTCACCGTTCTGCCGCCGCGGCCGCTGATCATCTCCGAGGAGGCAGCCGTAGAGGAGGCGCGCGCTCAGTGCTCGGAGTGGGAGCCCTTCGAGCTCGAAGTCGGTGGTGTGCAGACTTTCTTCCCCATCACCGGTGTCGCCTACCTGGAGATGGCCCGAGGCGTGGAAAAGATGGTCTGTTTGCACGAAGCCCTGAACCGCGGCTTTCTTGCCCGCCAGGAGCCCTACCCCTACATTCCTCACATCACCATCTCGCAGGAGATGGATGAACGCCGCACCTTCGAAGTGATTGCCCACGTATCGCAGGCCTGGCAGCGCTACTCCGGCTCTCGCGTCATACCGGTCGAGACGCTCGTCTTCGTGCGCCAGGCGCCCGCCGGCGATTGGGTGGACCTGGCTGACCTGCAACTCGGCCGCGCCCACGTACCAGCCCAGTAGCACAAGGCATTCTTTGCCTGTGCGCGGCTTCGTTCGGTGATGTTCCACTCCAGTCAACACTAAATAGACCCCTCCCTGCCCGCCTGTACACAACGAGTCGTTCTCATTGAAAGAAAAGTGGTTGGCCGTGCCTGGAGGCTGAGATTTCGCTTGACACCCCTCTTCGGGAAGGGTAAAAAGTGGTCTGAAGTGGAGGATAGTGGAAGGCGGTGGTGGCCCGGCGCGGGGCTCACCGCCCCCTTCCCCTACCCAAGACAGTCACCCGTAACGCAGACTTTTGGCAGCTCCGGCAGGTTCGATGACAAGGCAGCACGATGCTTCGAGGCAACTTCCCCGCGAAGGTAGACGAGAAAGGGCGCCTCAAGATCCCTGCCCAGTTCAAGGACGAACTGGACCAGAGCTACGGCAAGCAATTCTACATCACCAGCCTGGACGGTCAATACGCGCGAATCTACCCGCTGGAAGAGTGGAACAAGCTGGAGGAAAAGCTCCAGGCCGCCGCATCGTTCAACAAGACGCGCAGAAGGTTTCTCAACCGAACGAACTATTACGGCCAGTTGGTGGACATGGACAACCAGGGCCGCGTGCTGATTCCGCCGGTGTTGCGGGAAGAAGCGGACATGAAGGGCGACGTTGCCGTTCTCGGCTCGCTGACCTTCCTGGAAGTCTGGAACCACGAGCGGTTCCGCAAGGACATGGACAACAACCCGCTGACGGCCGAGGATGAGCAACTGCTCGACCAGTTGGGGATTTAGCGTTGAACGGGCCATCGCCGCGGGAGCCGGGACATGTTCCGGTCCTGCTGGAAGAGGCGATTGAGTTCCTGGCGGTTCGCCCCGAGGGGATTTACGTGGATGCAACCACGGGGGCGGGCGGGCACAGCGCGGCAATCGCTGGACGGCTGACCACGGGGCGGCTGCTGGCGCTGGACCGGGACCCGCGGGCGCTCGAAATCGCGGGGGAGCGGCTCCAAGAGTTCGGGGAAAAGGTGAAGCTGGTGCACTCGCACTTTGAAAACCTGGTGGAGACGATGGAGCGCGAAGGCGCCCGGCCCGCCGACGGCCTGCTGGCCGACCTGGGCCTCTCCCGGTTGCAGCTTGACGATTCCCGCCGAGGATTCAGTTTTGCGTCGGAAGGACCGCTGGACATGAGGATGGACCCTGGCCAGCACCTGACCGCCGCAGAAGTCGTAAATCGGACCGGTGAGCCCGAGCTGGCCGGCCTGATTTACCAATTCGGAGAAGAAAGGAGGTCGAGGAAAATCGCCAGAGCGATTGTCCGGGCGCGGCCGCTGCGGAGCACACTGCAGTTGGCGGAAGTCATTCGGTCCGCGTCCGGACCGTCGCATCACCAGCGCATTCACCCGGCCACCCGTACGTTTCAGGCCCTGCGCATCGTCGTGAACAACGAGCTTGGCGAGATTCGCCAGATGCTGGAATCCCTGCCCTCCTCCGGCGCCTTCCGGCCGGGAGCGCGGATCGTCATTATCAGTTTTCATTCGCTCGAAGACCGCATCGTCAAGCAGTCGTTCCGAACATGGCAGGCGCAAGGCTATGCGCGCATCCTGACCAAGCACGTGGTGAAGCCGTCCGAAACCGAAACGCGCCGGAACCCCAGGTCGCGCAGCGCCAGGCTCCGGGCCGCCGAAATCAGCCATCCAACCGGGGAAAGCCGATTGCACCGAGAGAGAAACTGAAACTTATGGCTCATGCCTCCCGCTCTTCCTCCCCCGTGGTCCCCGTTTTTGGTTCCGCGCCGGCAAAACGCCGCGGGGCCCGCCGCCGCAGTCCGGCGGACGAGTATTACCTTCCGAAGCAGATTGACAACTCCCGGCTGGTGCGGTCGGCCGACCCGCGCGAGCGGCGCGAGCAGGCCCGCCTGGTGGCGGTGAGCCTGGTGCTGGCGTTCGCCGTGCTGGCCACCGCCTACCAGCGCTTCTCCCTGATCCGCGCCGGCTACAAGATGGAAGCGCTGAAGATCGAGCGCGAGCAGCTCCAGGAAGCCAACCGCACGCTGCGGCTGGAAGAAGCGGCGCTGCGCGACCCGCAACGCGTGGACGCGCTGGCGCGCAACCTCGGCCTGGGCCTGCCCGCGGCCGGCCAGGTGGTGCACTTGCAGGACGGCGCCACCGAGCCGGAGCAGGCGGTAATGGCGCGCGCGGGGACTCCGCGCTTTTCGCCGCCATTGAAGATGCCGTTGCCGGCCGCCGCGGTAACGGCGGCCATCCCCACGTCCGCGCCTTAAGCGAGGTAGAGAGTGCCGGTGGCGGATTCGCACCGCGATTCGCAAAAAGCTCCGTCGTTCACCCGCCGATACGTGGTCCTCGCCGTTTTCCTGTTTCTGTGGATGGCGGCGGGGGCCACCCGCCTGGTCCACCTGCAGATTTTTCAGTACGGCGAACACCTGGGGCGGGCCCAGCGCCAGCAGCAGCGCACCATCGAAGTCAGTCCCAAGCGCGGCATCATCTACGACCGCAATTATCGCGAGCTGGCGATGAGCGTGGCGGTGGATTCGATCTTCGCGGTGCCGGTCGAGATCACCTCGCCGGAAAACACGGCCGGCCTGCTGGCCCGCGTCCTCCAGATCAACGCCGCCGACCTGCTGGCCCGCATGAAGGCCGGCCGCAGCTTCTGCTGGGTGAAGCGCAAGGTGGACAACCTGGAAGCCGAGCGGGTCCGCGCCTTGAATCTTCGCGGCGTGTACTTCCAGAAGGAGAACAAGCGCTTCTATCCCAAGCGTGAGCTGGCGGCGCACGTGCTGGGCTACGTGGGGCTGGATGAGAACGGGTTGGCCGGCATCGAGCTGGAGCTGGACAAGAGCATCCGCGGGCGGCCGGGCAAGCTGCTGATCCAGACCGACGCGCGGCAGCGCTGGTATGGGCGAACGGAGCGGCCGCCCGATTCCGGCGAGAACGTCAGGCTGACGCTCGATGAAAAGATCCAATACATCGTCGAGCGCGAGCTGGGCGCGGCCATGGAGGCCACCGGCGCGCTGGCCGGCATGGTGGTGATCACCGATCCCAACACCGGCGAGGTGCTGGCCATGGCCAACCGCCCCACCTTCAACCCCAACACCTACATGCGGACGCCGCCCGAAGCCTGGATGAACCGCGTGGTGGCGGCCGCCTTTGAGCCGGGGTCCACCTTCAAGGTGGTGACCATCGCCGCCGCCCTCGAAGAGCGCCTCACCCGCCCCACCGAGATGATTGACTGCCAGATGGGCGGCATCAGCATCGCCGGCCACTTCATCCGCGACCACAAGCCGTTCGGCATGCTCAATGTCGCGCAGATCATCGCCAAGTCGAGCGACGTGGGCGCCATCAAGTTGGGACTGCGGTTGGGCGATGAGCGCATGTACCGCTACATGCGGCAATTCGGGTTCGGCGCGCCTACCGGCATCGATCTGCCCGGTGAAGCGCGCGGCCTCACCAAGCCGGCCGAGCGCTGGTCGAAAATCTCCATCGGCGCCATTTCCATGGGCCAGGAGGTCGGTATCACCGCCATGCAGTTGGTGACGGCCGTTTCAGCCGCGGCCAACGGCGGGTGGCTCAATCGCCCACTCATCCTGAAGGGCCGCTTCCGCCCGCCTCCGGCGGGGCAGCCGGGCATGTTGTTCGCCGCCGGCACATCGAACAGCCCCGCGGCCCAGGGCAAGAAAGTGCTCAGCCCGGAAACCGCGCTGGAGATGAAGCGCATGCTGCAGCAGGTGGTCGTGGAGGGCACCGGCAAGAAGGCGCAGTTGGATGGCTGGTCGTCGGCCGGCAAGACCGGCACGGCCCAGAAGGCCGACCCGGCAACCCGCGCCTACTCGAAGACAGATTACATCGCCTCGTTCGTCGGATTTGCGCCGGTGGCTTCGCCGGCCATCAGCATGGCGGTGATCCTCGATTCCCCGCGCGGCGAGCACGGCGGCGGCGGAGTTGCCGCCCCGGTATTCAAGCGCATCGCCGAGCAGGTGCTGCCCTACCTGGAGGTGCCGCGCGACCTGCCGGCAGGCGGACCGGCGGCGGAAAAGATGCGCGCCCAGGTGGATCCCGCGCAGTTAAGCGACTGGGCGCCGCCCGTCGCCGCCGGTTTCCGCATCCCCATGCCGCTGCCGCCCAAAGACTCCACTGTGGTCGTGGACCTGGAAGGCGCGCCGGTGGCGCCGGAGTTCCTGGGCAAGTCTGTCCGCGCCGTGGTCGAGCAGGCCGTTTCGATGGGCATAGACGTGGAGCTGGTGGGCAGCGGCCTGGCCCGGCAGCAGGCGCCGGCGCCCGGCGCGCGCCTGGTTCCCGGCGCCCGGATTACCGTGCGTTTCCAATAGGACAGCCTTCCGGCTGTCCAGCGCATTCGAAGGAGGCTATATAATCACCACACCTGCTCATGAACCTTCGGGAGCTTCTGCAAGGAATCGAGATCCTCGAAATTTCGGGGACCGGCCAGACCCCGGTCACCGGGCTGCACTACGACTCGCGGCGCATTCAGGCGGGGCACTTGTTCCTGGCGATCCGCGGCGAAAAGACCGATGGAAACAGGTTCATCCCGCAGGCCCGCGAGCGCGGCGCGATTGCCGTCGCCAGCGAAGCTTCGCCCGCTTCCTCCGGTATTTCAGCCGTAGGCGCCGAATCGGCGGCTAGCTTCACCTGGATCCGGGTCCGCGACGGACGCCAGGCGTTGGCGCTGGCCGGCGCGAATTTCCACGGCCATCCGGCGCGTGCGCTCGACGTGGCCGGTATCACCGGCACGAACGGCAAAACCACTACGGCCTTTCTGCTCGAAACCATCCTGACCGCGGCCGGCAGGATTACCGGGCTGTTCGGAACCATCGAGTACCGCCTGGCCGGGAAACGCCTCCCGGCGCCCCATACCACGCCCGAGTCACTCGACCTGCAAGGCTACCTGGCGGAGCTGCGCGGCCTCGGCGGCACTCACGCGGTGATGGAGGTTTCCTCGCACGCGCTGGCGATGGATCGCTGCTTCGCCACGCCGTTCCGCGCCGCCGTATTCACCAACCTCACCCGTGACCACCTGGACTTTCACGGCGACATGGAAAAGTATTTCGCCGAAAAACGAAAATTATTCACCGGCGAAGGCAGCGGCGCCCGGCCGCCGGAATGGGCGTTGCTGAATGCCGACGATCCCTGGAGCGCGCGCCTCCGGGATTGCGGCAACGCGCACGTGGTCAGCTACGGCATTGACGCGGCCGCCCCCGTCCGGCCCGTTGCCGGCGCGCCGCGTCCGGTTTCCGGAAACTTTCAGATGGAGACACCGTGGGGGAAAATCGAGAGCCGGTCCCGGCTGGTGGGTCGTCCGAACGTCTACAACCTGCTGGCGGCGGCGGCCACCGCGCTGGCCCTGGGACTGAGCCCGGCCGAAGTGGAGCGTGGCCTGGCGGTGCTCGATAACGTCCC
>JBKKAI010000374.1:0-2853 GCA_046714815.1 Terriglobia bacterium
CGCTCCCAGGCTCCGAGAAGCGCCGACCGCCTAAGTGAACAGCATTGGGGCTAAAACTCATCCAGCGGCCGATGGAGAGGCTGCCACAAACAGGTTCTGGGAGAAGGGCCATTCCTGGTCCACCCACTGGGCGTCGCAGCGGAATCCAGTCCGTTCGGCCATCCCCGGAACTTCGTCCAGGCTGTATTTGTGGGAATTCTCGGTCCAGATCGTTTCATCTTTGCGGAGCGTTACGGAAAAATCCGCCTTGCGAATCCGCACCGTCTGGTCCGTCCGCGAGCGCAAGTGCATCTCGACGCGCCGCTCGGCCTGTTCATATCGGACGGCGTGCTGGAACCGGGAAAGGTCGAAATCAGCGTCCAACTCGCGGTTGATGCGGGCCAGCAGGTTGAGATTGAACGCCGCGGTGATCCCGGCAGGATCATCGTAGGCCAGGATCAGTTGCCAGGCCGGCTTTTCCAGGTCTGTGCCCAGCAGCAAAGCGTCCCCGGGAGAAAGGATCCGCCGCACGTCGCGAAGGAAATCATCGGCGGCCGGGCGATCAAAGTTTCCGATCGTGCTTCCGAGGAACAGGACCAGCAGGCGCTCGCCCTCCCGCCGGCGGGCCGCGGCCGCCAGCAGTCCGTCGAGATAAGATTTCTCAAAACCCACGATACTGACCGAGTCCAGGCGGCCGAGCTCCCGCTCACACCGGGCCAGAGCGCTGGGGGAGATTTCGATCGGGTAGTACCGGGTGGGTTGGCGGTGTCTCAGGGCCTCGAGAAGCCAGCGAGTTTTTTCTCCGCTGCCGCTGCCCAGCTCGGCCACCATCACCGGCGAGGGAACCCGGGCGATGATCTCGCCGGCGTGGCGCCGCAGAATCCGCGCGTCGGCCCGCGTTAGGCCATACTCCGGCAGCAGACAGATCGCTTCAAACAGCGCCGATCCCACCTCGTCGTAAAAATACTTCGAGGGCAGCTCTTTCTGGCCGGACTTGCCCAGGCCGGCCCGCACGTCCTCGGCGAAATCCGCCAGGCTCCGCTCGGCAATCACTTCGGTGAACATCAGGATGCCGGTTTCCAGTTCTCCACGCAGCGGAAGCCCGCATACGGGTAGGGATAGTGCGGCTGGAACCAGTTGCGAAACGAAGGCCGCAAGAGGCGGCGCGCGGTGCAGGCCGAGCCTCCCTTCATCACGAAGTGGCGGCCGTCAAAAAAGTCCGCCGAATATCCCGGGTAAAACGGAAACGGGCGAAAGCCCGGGAACGGCGCGAAGGGGCTTGCGGTCCACTCCCATCCGTTCCCGACCAACTGCTCGACGCCGAAGGCGCTCGCCCCGTCCGGGTGGGCGGCGACCGGCGAAGGGTCCCATCGTTGAAAATCGAAATTCCCGTGCCGCGCCGCCGGAGTTTCATTGCCCCATGGATAGGTTCGTTCGGCGCCGCCGCGGGATCCATAAGCCGCGCGGTGGAACTGGGCTTCGCTCGGCAGCGCCCGGCCCGCCCACCGGACATAGGCGGAGGCTTCAGCGTGGCTGACGTAGGCGGGCCATTCCAGTGGCAGTGGCGCCTCGGCGAACATCGTCTGGTAATGCCAGGCGCCGCCGCGCCGCCTCCAAAACCAGGGATGATGAATCTCCTCGCTCGCTCTCCAGGCCCAATCCGCAACGGACCACAAGGAGCGTTCCTCATACCCGCCGGCGTCAACGAATCCCAGGAATTGGCCGTTCGTTACCTTGTAGGCGTCAATGCGGAATTCCGGAACCTCCACCCGATGGGCTTCGAACTCATTGTCCCAGCCGAAATTGTCACAGCCGAAAACTTCGGCGCCGTTCCCCGCCAGGCCTAACGTGGCCTGGCCCACGGGAATGTCCACCATCCGTGGCGCGGGCTGGGGCGCCGGAGGGTCGGGCGCGCCGGCCGGGATGATCTTCCGGTCCAGCGGGAGCTGATGCAGAAGGTAAGTCAGGGTTTCGGCGTGCATCAACCGGTGTTCCATCGCCACAGCCATCCATCCCCGGTCCGGCAATTCGCCGGCCCGCGAGTCCAGTTGACGCCGGACGTCCAGGCAATACCGGCGGACCGTATCCAGGGCGGGCCAGTCCCTCGGCTGATCGGAGGGCAAGGCGTCGTTGGCGGGATCAATGCCGAACGCGAACAACTGGTCGAGCTCCCGATGAGCGGATTCCAGCCCCAGGCAATCGCGTCCCAGCAAGTTCCAGTCAAACGCCTCCAGGTGGCCCAGATAAAAAATGATGCGGTGCCGGTGCGGGATCGGGCGATCGTACAGAGCCTCGGAGCGGACCAGTTGGAACAGCCCGTCAGTGAGCGCACGGGCCTTTCGGAGCCGGGCCGGCCATTCGGCCGGAGCCTGGACACGCTTCACGACATCCACCGCCGGTGGTTGCATGCTCATCTTCTGTGCCTCAGATTATTATGCCTGATGAACGGCCGGGAGAGATACTCCTGGGAGCGCGGGTGGCTGGAGAGGTTCTACAGCGCCCAGTCTGTAGTTTCAACCACCCTGGCAAGGGACTAGCACGATGGAACGCCTGAAACCGGAGAGTGAGTTTTTGAAGCCCGACCCACGGAGCTTCACGCCCCTGGCCACCCGGTACGAGGGTCTTCAGTCCTGCGAGCTGCATGCGGGCGTTCCCGGGTGGTTCTACTACCCCTTCTACACCTTCGCGCACTTCTTGGCACTAACGGGTGTGGAGATGGCGCTTAACCCCGCTTAACCCAGACTAGCCCTGGGCTAAGCTGAGGGCCGGTCGCCGCGGCGATCCGCCGAAGGCGGACCGGGCCGCCAGCATTTCGAAGGCTTGCGGCCGTTTCGAGGCTTCAGCCAAAAGCCGCTGTAGTCGCCTTTGTAGCGT
>JBKKAI010000375.1:0-4680 GCA_046714815.1 Terriglobia bacterium
GACGAACCCGGAGCGTTGCGCTCCGGGTTCGCCCGCGCTCCCAGGTTCAAGGTCCGTTCATTTGCGCAGGCGGTCGAAGTGCGAGCGGATCACCTTCACGCTGAAAACAACAAAGGAGGTGGTGGCCAGGGCGAAAGCCATGAACGGAATCCAGAGGAAGGAGAAGTCGCCGGCGCCCAACAGCGGCAGCACCGCCAGCGCGCACGCGACCAGCAGCGCCAGCGTAATGCGGAACCAGGCAGTGGTTTCCGGATAGGGGAATCGCAGGTTGAGCAGCAGCGCCAGCGCGGCCAGGACCCCCGTAAAAAGAAGGTGGGAGTAAACCAGCAGGGGGACGCCGGGCATGTTCAATTCCAACGCGCCTGCAGGCGCCGGAGGGCCTGGTGCGCGAGCAGGTAGCGCGGGTTCTCTTTGAGCGCGCGCCGGTAGCACTCAGCCGCCTGGCCCCAGCGCTGAAAATGCTCGTGGACGCGCCCGCTGTTGAAATGCGGGAAGAAGTAGCTTTCGTAGCGGGTCGCGCGCAGGGCTTTTTCAAACCAGGGCAACGCCTCCTCCCAACGGCCCAGCTCGATCAGGTAGGCGCCGATGTCATTGTACGGATTTCCGAACGTGGGGTCGGTTTCAATCGCCCGCCGGCACTCTTCAATGGCCTCGTCGTAGCGGCGCTGGAAGCTGTAGGTCCAACCCAGAAAAGTATGGGCTTCGGCCGTGGGAAGGGCATCCAGGGACTGCTTGTAGAGCGTGATGGCCTCTTCGATCTCGCCCTTCATCTGGCGCGCGTAGGCGCGGTCGAAATAGTCGCGGGCCCGCTGTCGCGCATCCGGCATCTCAAGGCTGCCTGCCGGCGGCCCGGAGCATTGGCTCCGGAGCGCCGCGGGCGTTCCATGTGTAGGCGAAGAATTCGCGTAGCGCGCGGAAGCCCATCTGCTCATAAAGGCGCACGGCGCGCCGGTTGTCGCTGGTTACGGTGAGGCTGACGCCGGCGAATCCGTCGCCGCGAAACGCAGCGGCGCAGCGGCGCATCAGCTCATAGCCGATCCCGGAGCCGTGCGCCCGCGGCAGGACGCACACCTGGGTGACGTGGCCCACCGCCGGATGCACCACCGAGCTCAGCACCATCCCGCACAGCATTTCGCTACGCCGGTCAATGGCGACGAACGAGCCCGGAGAGAAAAAGGAACCGCAGCCGGGATACTGGATAATATTGTTGAGGAAGCGCGAAGCGCCCGGCAGCGTGCGGTACTGATCGTTGATTTCACTGTCCACGTGGCGCTGGTAGGCGACGTTGATCAATGCCGCGGCATCGTCGCCATGGTGGTCGTGCCAGGGCAGGATCTCCACATCCGGCAGGGGACACGGCGGCAGCCGCTGTACCGCCGCCAGGTCCAGCATCATGAACTGCCGCCGGTAGGCCTGGAAACTCTCGCGCTGAAATGTCGCCTCCAGCGATCCGGCGCCAAAGGTCATCAGTTGCGCCTCGATGCGGCGGATGCCCGGCGTCTCTTGCATCGTCTCGATCACGTGCGTCAGCAGGCGGCCTTCGGTGCCGCCGCAGTAGGGGCCGGAGACAAAGAGGTTGCCGATCAGCCCCTTGTGCTCCTCGTAGACAAAGAAGCTGTAGCCCACCGCGCGGCCGCCTTCGAGCGCCGCATAGCCGGCCAGCGCGCGCGCGTCCACAAATTTCCGGATCAGGTCCGAGGAGCTCGTGTAATCCCAGCGCAACTGGTCGCGCCAGAGGCGGGTTTCCTCTTCCAGCAGCGGAGCGAGGTCATGCGAGCGAATCTGCCGCAGGTCGAGGATTTCCATCGGAGACATTCCAAGCCCAAAGTCCTAAGTCCAAAGTCGGGCAAATCGGGAACTTTGGCGGGACCCGGAGCTTTTGGCCATTATACATTGCGGAAAGCCAGAGGCTTACCGCAACGGTTATGGCAGAAGCTGCGCGGAAGCAAGCTTCCGCGCGGAAAAGCGGTGGCAAGCCACCGCACTCCAAAGCCCCACGCATCAATCGCGACTTTCGACCTGGGCCTCGCCGCGGCGGGGACTTTGGACGATTCTCCCGTCCCCCATGACCACCCAGGAGGCAGCCTCGGCGGCGCGGGCGTCGCGCCGAAGTGGATGGTCCAGATAAAATTCCAGGCCGTAGTGAATGTGGCGGCGGACTTCCGGGCTGAGCGCCAGGTGGGAAGGGTGAATCTGGCGGGCGCGGATTTCGCGGGCCAGCGGACGCGCAGAGGCCAGCCGGTCGGTCGCCGGCGCCACCACGATAATGATGCGCGCCAGCGCGACGGCGGTCAGCGCGGCGGCCAGCGCCGTGGCGGCCAAGCGGCGCCCGCGCCAGGCAGTCCAGAGCAGCAGCAAGGCACCGCCGATGATCACGCCCGCCAGCCACAGGTCGGGCCCGAAGACACCACCGATCCACGCGTCTCGAGCGGCGCGCATCCCCTCGGCCAGGGCCATCGGCAGCGTTCCGGCGAAGATCGCGGCCGCCGGCAGCAGGATGGCCTGCGCGGCGAACACCCAGCGCAGGCGGCTTGCCGGCGCCCGCGCCAGTTGGTTGCCGATCCAAAGCGCCAGCGCCGGCGCGGTCACCAGCACGTAACCCGGCAGCTTGGCCTGCGAGACAGAAAAAAACAGAACGATCGGCGCCACCCAGGCCAGCAGGAAGATGCGCCGATGGTCTTTCATCAGGCCGCGCCAGCCCAGCCCGGCGATATCGGCGGCCACCAGCCCGAGGTGTGCCGTCCATGGGAAGACCACGCCGCAAACCACGGGCAGGTAATACCACCAGGGGCCAGGATGGGCCAGCTCGGCGGTGGAGAAGCGCGCGAAGTGGTGTTTCAGAATAAAGTCCTCGATGAAAGGAAATCCGTTGCGCCAATAGACGGCCCCATACCAGGGCGCCACGGCCACTACGAACAGCAGCAGCGGCCCCGGCGCGAGCACGCGGAGAAGCCAGCGGTATTCTCCGACGGTCACGCAGTAGACGCCCAGAACCATGGCGCTGAGCACGATCGCGGTGGGGCCTTTGGCGAGCGCCGCTACGGCCAGCAGCGCGTAGAAGCCGTAGAGCGGGGTGTCACGGCCGTGCCACACCCACAGCGCCAGCAACAGCAGAGCGCCGGCCAGCGGGGCGGTGAACAGGATTTCCGGGCTGGCGGCGCGCGAGAAGCCCAGCCAGCCCACCGAAGACGCCAGCACCAGAAGCGCGTAGAGCGATGTCTCGCCGGGGAAAAGGCGCCGCGCGCACCAGCCGAACAGCAGCAGGAAGGCCGCGCCGGCCGCCGCCGCGGGCAGCCGCGCCGCCCACTCCGTCACGCCGAATAGCCGGAACGACAGCGCCGCCAGCCAGTAATAGAGCGGCGGCTTCTCGAACCAGGGCTGTCCATTCAGGTGCGGAGTGACGTAATCGCCGGAATGGAGCATCTCACGCGCCACCTGCGCATAGCGCGGCTCATCCGGGCCCACCAGGCCCACCGCTCCCAGCCCGAAAAAGTAAAGGAGGAAAATCGCGACGGCCCAAGAGGTGGCCGGCAGAGGGTTGCCGGCCGCCGGCGGGGAAAAGACAAGACGCGGCATAAAATGGCAGTATTCCTGGGAGCGCGGTTCGCCGCGGCGAATTGCCCGCCGGCCCTCGGGGCCGGGGCTGGACGCTAAACCGGCCGGCCCCCGGCGCCGCCCGACAGTGTACAATGCGCGGTTGATTCGCCACAAAGTGGAATACGCGCTGGCTTCGGCCATTCTGTGGGCGCTCGAGCGGTTGCCGCGGCCCGTGGCCCGCGGCCTGGCCATGTCCGTCACGCTGCTGGCGTACCTGCTGGTGGGACGTTTCCGGCGCGTGGCGCGCCGCAACCTCGAGCTGGCACTGCCGGAGCTCAATGCCGGCGAGCGCCGCCGCATCGCCCACGGGGTCTTCCGCAACCTGGGCCGGATGCTCGCGGAGTTCGCCCATTTCCCGCGTTACACCTTTGATAACGTCGGGAAGGTAATCGCCTTCGACGGCTTTGAGAATTATGCCGAAGCGCTGCGCCGCGGCCGCGGCGTTCTTTTCCTCACCGGGCACCTGGGCGCCTGGGAGCTGGGCGCCTTCGCCCAGTCGGTCTATGGCTATCCGTTGCACGTGGTGATCCGCGCGCTCGACAACCCTTCCCTCAATGCGCTGGTGAACGCGCGCCGCACGCTGGCGGGCAACTACATTATCGAGAAGCGCGACTTTCTGCGCGGCATCCTCGAGGCGCTGAAGAAAAACGAGGCCGTCGGCATCCTGATGGACCAGAACTCGTCCGAGCAGGAGGGCGTTTTCGTGGACTTCTTCGGGCGTGCCGCCTGCACCGCCACCGGTTTTGCCAAGATCGCGTTGCGGACCGGCGCGGCCGTGGTGCCGGCCTTCGCCTTTTGGGATCCGCAGCGGGGCCACTATCGCCTGCGCTTCGACCCGCCGCTCGACCTGGTCCGCACGGGCGACTCGAAGCACGACGTGGCAGCCAACACGCAGCTCTTCACCCGCGTGCTGGAGGAGCACATCCGACGCCTGCCCGACCAGTGGCTGTGGATTCACCGCCGCTGGAAAACGCGGCCCCCGGGCGAGCCGCCACTCTACTAACAGGAGCCAGAAGTCAGGAGCCAGAAGCCAGAACAAGCCTGCTTCCTGGGAGCGGGGGGGGGGCGCCCCCCATATTTTGG
>JBKKAI010000376.1:0-5369 GCA_046714815.1 Terriglobia bacterium
GCGCCGGCGGGCCGGGCGCCGCCCGCAGCGCCTGCGTGAACGCCGCCCACGCCGCCAGGCCCCGGAAAAAGCCTCGTCGGGATGTGTGCATGGGCAACATCTACCACAACGGCGGCAAAAATCAAAACCACCAAGACAGCAAGGCGCCAAGAAAACACGGGCTGGTGTTCTTGGCGCCTTGCTGTCCTGGTGGTTATCTTTGTTACGGGGAGATGCGCTTGATTTGCGCGCCGACCGAGCGCAGTTTCTCCTCGATGCGCTCGTAGCCGCGATCCATGTGGTAGACACGGTCCACCAGCGTTTCGCCGCGGGCCACCAGGGCGGCCAGCACCAGCGAGGCGCTGGCGCGCAGGTCGCTGGCCAGCACCGACGCGCCGGTCAATTGCGACTTGCCCTGCACCACGGCGGTGTGGCCGTCCACACGGATATTCGCGCCCATGCGCGCCATCTCCGGCGCATGCATGAAGCGGTTCTCGAAGATTGTCTCGGTGATAGTGGAGGCGCCCTCGGCCTGCGTCATCAGCGCCATAAACTGCGCCTGCATGTCGGTGGGGAAGCCGGGATGCTCCCCGGTCGTGACGTCGGTGGCGGTGAGCGGGCGCGGCGCGCGCACCTCCAGGCGCGTCGGGCTGTGGGCGGAGATATCGGCGCCGGCTTCTTCGAGCCTGGCGACGATAGCTTCGAGGTGGTCCGCGGCGCAATCCTCGATCACCAGCGAGCCGCCGCTGATGGCCCCGGCCACCAGGAAGGTGCCGGCCTCGATACGGTCGGGAATGATGCGGTGTCGCGCGCCGTGGAGCCGCGCGACGCCGCGAATGCGGATGGTGGACGTGCCGGCGCCCTCGATGCAGGCGCCCATCTTGGCCAGCAGGCCGGCCAGGTCGGCCACTTCCGGCTCGCGCGCCGCGTTTTCAATCACCGTTTCGCCTTCGGCCAGTACCGCGGCCATCATCAGGTCTTCGGTGCCGGTGACGCTGATGCGCTCAAACCGGATCGCCGCGCCCTTCAGCCCGTGGGGCGCCTGGGCCTCGACGTAACCGTGCTCCTGGCGAATCACGGCCCCCAGCTTTTCCAGGCCGCGGATGTGCAGGTCAATGGGCCGCGCGCCGATGGCGCAGCCGCCCGGCAGCGACACGCGCGCGTTGCCGAAGCGCGCGCACAGCGGGCCGAGCACCAGGCTCGACGCGCGCATCGTCTTCACCAATTCGTAGGGCGCTTCGCGGCTGCTGATGTCGCGCGCCTCGATCCTCACCCGGTTCTGGTCGAAGGCGACCTCGGCGCCGAGGTTGTTCAGCAGCCGCGCCATGGTCTGCACGTCGCGCACCACCGGAATGTTTTCGAGCTCCACCGGTTCAGCGGTGAGCAGGGCGGCGGCCAGCGCCGGCAACGCCGAATTCTTCGCACCGCTGATGGCCAGCGTGCCTTCCAGCGGGGTTCCGCCGCAAATCAGGAATTTGTCCATAGCCTCAGGAGAACTGTTCGAGCGCGCCGCGAGTCGCCACGGCGGCAACTTCCAGGTTGTTGTCGAGCAAAACGAGGTCGGCATCGGCTCCTGCTGCAATGCGCCCTTTCTTCTCCAGCCCCATCAACAGCGCCTGGTTCAGCGTCGCCATCCGCACCACGTCTTTCAAACCAAGGCCGGTGAAACCGAGCATGTTGCGCACCGCGCGATCCAGGGTGAGCACGCTGCCTGCCAAAACGCCGGCGCGGTTGCAGGCCACCGGTCCCTTTACCACGATTTCCATTTCGCCCAGCTTGTATTCGCCGTCGGGCATCCCTGTCGCCGCCAACCCGTCGGTAATAAGCAGCACCCGGCCGGGCCCCTTGGAGCGCAGCAGCAGACGGATGGCCGGCTCGAGGACGTGTACGCCGTCGGCAATCAGCTCGGCGCTGAGGCGATCGTCCACCAGCGCGGCGCCGATGACGCCGGGGTCGCGGTGCCCGAACGGTCTCATGGCATTGAACATATGGATCACATGTCGGACGCCAAGTGTCACGGCCTGCTGGGCTTGCTCGAAGGTCGCATCGGTATGGCCCATCCCCACGCGGACGCCTTTTTCAACGGCGCGCTCGACGAGCGGTCCGCCCGCCTCCATCTCCGGCGCAATGGTTATCAGGCGCAGGGCGCCCTTCGCCGCTTCGTTGAAACGTGTCAAAAAGTTCACGCGACGGCTTCCGGATGTGTTCGGCCGGATGCACACCCTTCCGCACCGGGTTGAGGAACGGGCCTTCCATATGGATGCCCAGCGGCTGCGCCTGCCAGTCGGAAGCGGGCGATCCCATGAGGCGCACGTAGGCGCCCAGGCGCTCGAGCGCCGCCACGGTTCCCGGCACCGAGGCGGTCAGCGTGGTTGGGAAGTATGAGGTAGTGCCGTGGACGGCGAGCAAGCGGCCGACGCCTTCGAACGCGGCGAGCGGGCCCTCCATCAGGTCGTGCCCGCCGGCGCCGTGCACGTGCAGGTCAATGAATCCGGGGACACAGGTCTTGTCGCGCGCGTCAACCCGGCGCGTGCCGGCCGGCACGTTGATTTCGCGGCCGACAGCGGCGATATGCGAGTCTTCCACCAGCACGGTGCACTCGGGAATTTCCTGTTCCGGCGTAATCACGCTTCCGGCGAGGATGGCCAGCTTCATGGCCGGGCCTCGTCCTGCTCGAGCGCCGCGGCCAGGTTGCCGCGGTGCATTTCGAGCTGCGCAACGGCGGCGGAGCGGGGAAGCCGGCGCTGCTCCATCAGGATGGCCACTTTCAAATCGCCTCCGGCGCGGCGCAACGCCCGGTCGGCGGCAGCCCGGCTGATTCCCATCAGGCGCTGGAGGATGGTGCGGGCGCGCTCCACCAGCTTCTCATTCTTGAGGTGCACATTCACCATGAAGTTGCCGTAAACGTGCCCCAGCCGCACCATGGTGGCGGTGGAGAGCATGTTCAGCACGAGCTTCTGCGCGGTGCCGGCCTTCATGCGCGTGGAGCCGGCGATGACTTCGGGTCCGACCACGGGCGCGATGCTGATCTCGGCGACGCGCGCCGCTTCGGAATCCGGGTTGCAGGTGATGGCGATGGTGACGGCGCCGCGCGCGCGGGCGTGGCGCAGCGCGCCAAGCACGTAGGGCGTGCGGCCGCTGGCGGTGAGGCCGACGACCGCGTCGCGAGCGCCGGCGCGTTTCTTCTCGAGGTCGCGGCGGCCCAGCGTGGGCGAGTCTTCACTGGCCTCGGTGGCGCGATGCAGCGCGCGCATCCCGCCGGCCATCACGCCCTGCACCATCGCCGGCGGCGTGTTGTAGGTAGGCGGGCATTCGGAAGCGTCGAGCACGCCCAGGCGGCCGCTGGTGCCCGCGCCGACGTAAAACAGCCGGCCGCCGCCGCGCAGGCGCTCCACGATCCGGTCCACCGCGCGCGCGATCGCCGGGATCTCGCGCTCCACGGCCGCGGCCACGCGCGCGTCCTCGCGGTTGATAATGCGGAGCGCCTCTTCGGTCGAGGCGCGGTCAATCGCCGCCGACTGCGGATTGTTCTGCTCGGTAATCAGGCGCGACAGCCCGGCGATCTTCGACTTGGCCATGACGTGAACCAGCCATTCTATCCGGTTTTAGTGTGACGAGCCGGCGGCCAGACCGGGCGGCGGATCGAAGGCGTTTCGGTTCTATTTCCCGGGTGCCCGGTACTTGACTTTCTTTTTTGCGGCGGCGTCCATTTCTTCAGGCGTGAGCAGGACAGTCGTCCTGGCCGTGACCAGGCCGCTGGCGTTGACGGCGAGAGACGCCGCGGCGGCGCTCACATTGTCGGGAACGTCAAGAATCACCAAGGCGTCGGACTCGCCAAAAGCAAAATAGAACGCCTCCAGCCTGCCGCCAAGGGAGTTGACCAGTTCCTCGGCCGCCGCACGGCGCTTGCTGCCGCCGTACTTGAGAAGGGCCTTGGTCCCCTCAGCGGTATAGGAACCTTGAAACAGATACCTGGGCATGCGAGCCTCCTTTCTGATGCTCCGGCATCATACCTCACCGGCGTGGCGCTTCAAGCTCGCGGAACAGGTTGCGGTAGAGCAGCAGAACGGAGTTGCGTGAGTTCTCCAGCAGCGCGGAAACCTCGGCACGCTCTTCGGCCGAGCCGGTGCGCGTCCGCTGGATCAGGAAACTGGCCTGGTAGAACCATTCGATCCGGCTTTCCTGCTGCATGCCCGACTGGGCGATGAAGTTCAGGTAGCTTTCGAGCACGTTGGCGCGCATTTTTCCCGGCGGCAGCGTGCCCACCAGCTCGGAGTAAAGGACGCTCTTCTGGTGGAAGGAATCAGCCTCGGACTTTTCGTCCGCGCCGCTCCAGGCTGCCAGCTCACCCGCCACCTGGTTGACTTCCGCCTGCCACTCCGCCGCCTGCAGCTCCGGCGAACGCCGCGCGAGTCCGGCGCGCAGCGCGCGAATCCTCTGCTGGAGCTGTTTGGGCCCGGCCGATTTCCAGTATGGCTCCGCGCGGGCCGCGCCCCCGATCCGCGGGTCGCCGGCAGCCCGTAGCTGGCGCTCCGGGTCGCCGCCGGCGGCCGGATACTTTGCCAGCATCCGGTTGAACTCCTCGCGGTAGAATTCGCGCGGTGTCTCGCTGGTATCGGCGCAGCGCGTCATGCTCATGTGGTCCGCCAGGTACTTCCGAAAAGCCATCAGCGGGCCGTCCACGGGAAGGCCGTGTCGCAGGCCCGCCGCGAGCAGCTGCTCAAACCGATGGATGCTGAGGCGGCGGCTGACCTCGTAGGTGAAGGCCCGATCGCCGCCGACGCCGCCGGCAGCCGTGCGCTCCAGCGCGGCGCTGAACGCGCTCAGCAAAATTTCCAGTTGCGGGCTGGTGAGCGGCATCCGGACCAGGGCCTCGGCCACCAGACCCACCTGGACCGGCGAGTTCATGGCGGCAATGTACGGCTCCATGAACCGAACATGCTCGTTGCGCTCTTTCTGCTCGGGCGTGAAGGCCCGCTCGGCGATATCGCCCATCGCCTCGTAAAAATCAGAGAGATGGGGGACCAGCGAATCCTCGCAGCGCGGGGCGGGGAAGCTCGGCGGCGGGATTTCGGCGAAAAGCGTGCGGGCCTTGCGCCGGTCGAAAGCCAGGAGGGCCTTGACGGCGCGCGCCTGCAACGAAAGCGCGTCGAGTGAAAAATCAAACGCGAGCGCCTGGTAGCTGGCCCGGCTTTCGCCGTAGCCCATCGCCAGCGTGCGGCGGATCGGCTGTTGCGCCGCGGCGGCCAGCCGGAAGGCTTCCTCCAGCAGATCGCTCTTATCGTCGCGGTCGGTGACGCGGCCCGATTCGGCGGTGCGGATCAGCGCGTCGGCGGCGAACTCAGGTGGCGCCGCGCGCGCGCGCCCCACCAGGTCTTCGATCTCGCCCG
>JBKKAI010000377.1:0-6832 GCA_046714815.1 Terriglobia bacterium
ACGCAACCGGGGCGGGCAAGATGCCCGCGCTCCCAGGGTTAACGTTCCACAGGATTTCGTCGTCTTTCCCGGAGAGGTCGAGGGCTATGCATCTTCTGGCTATCCTGATTCTTCTTGCGGTGAGCGCCTCTACCGCCAACGCTCATCCCGGCGGGAGCATCGTCGTGGACGCGCTCGGCCAGGTGTTCTTCGTGGATACCGGCGAGGGTGTCTGGAGGATCAACACCCAGGGACGGCTCAGCCTGTATCACACGCGCTCGTATCATTGGATGGCGATTGACGAGAACGGGCGTTTCGCCCGATCCCAGTCTCTGGGATCATTTGACCGCGGTGAATTCGAGCGTGTCAGCCCTGCCGGTGCGATCCCTGCCCTGATTGTTTCCAGTGACTACCCGGTGGTCGTGGGCCGCGATGGCGGACTCTACTATGTCCCCTACAATAGTGAAGGGCCGCGCCAGATGATCCGCAAGATGCCGGATGGAAGCAGGTCGGTCCTGGCGAACCTGCCGGCCACCGGCGGCGACAAACCGATGCAGTGGGTGAACGGCATCGCGGCCGGACCGGAAGGCGCGCTTTATTTCAGCGATAATGACGCCGTGCGGAGGATTGACAGTGCGGGAACCGTCTCCACGATTCGGGGCGGAATTCAGGCCCCCGACTGCGCCAATCCGCTGCCCGACACGCCGAAGCTTCCCTACCTCCGGGGGTTGGCCGTCCACTCGAACGGCGCCATTTATGTCGTCGCGAACGGCTGCCGCACGGTGATTCAGATCACGCCGCAGGGCGCGATCAAGACTGTCTTAAAGGCCGAAGGGCACTGGTCTCCCACCGGCGTCGCCATCTTCGGTAACGATATCTACGTACTCGAATATCTGCACACGCCCGGGGGCGACCGCCGGGAGTGGACTCCCCGCGTCCGGAAAATCGCCTCCGACGGTTCGATCAGCACCGTGGCGACGATATCCAGGCAGAAATAGCGCGGCCCACCGCGGCCGCTGCTTTTCAGTGCCCAGCACCTCTTGCAAAAGCAGGTTCCTCGGGCCGACAAAAAGCGCCGTCCCTCGGAATGACAGGGCGGACAGGTCCTGAAGTCGCTTCTCCACGAAGCGCTTCAGCGCGCGCCACTGCCCGGCAAGGAGTAGAGGCGCGCGGGGAGCGAAGCCAGGGTGGCGGGGTTGACCGTCTGGCCCTGAGCGTAAACCGACCAGTGCAGGTGCGGGCCGGTGCTGCGGCCGGTGCTGCCCACCGTGCCGATGACCTCGCCGCGAGCGACCACCGCGCCGGCCTGCACACGGATTTCCTGCATGTGGAAGTAAGAAGTGATCAGGCCTTGTCCGTGGTCGAGGAAGACCGCGTTGCCGGGCAGCACGAAGCGCTCGGCGGCCAGCACGCGGCCGGCGTTGGCGGCCACCACCGGCGTTCCAGGATCGGCCGAAAAGTCCAGGCCGCGGTGATAGCCGGCAAAGCTCGGCGCGGGGCGCGCCGGCGCCCGCTTCCGGCGCCGCCGCGATCGCACTTCTTCATAGCGGCGCTGCTTGCCGTAGTTGCGCCCGAGGTAGTTGCGCCCGAGCGCGTCGAGCGGCTGCTGGAACGGCCCGCTGCAGAGCTGCGCCGGTGAGCGGGTGCGCAACACCTCGGCGATGCGCTTTGAGTCGCGCGCCAGGCGGGGGTCCTTCTGCAGCGCCATGCGGTCGGGCGCCAGGCGGATGATCTCGATCGGGCCGGTGTCGAGCTCGACAATGGTGACCGCGCGCCGCGCCAGCGGTTCCGCCCCGCCCCGCGCGCGCACCACCAGCTCCGCCGGACCCGCCGTTTGCTGGCGGTCCACCGGCAGCAGGACGCGGTAGCCGCCGGCGGCCGCGTAGAGCGGGTAGCTCTTCCCCAGCCAGTCGGCCGCCGGCTCGGAGACGTCGCCGCCCTCCAGCTCCACCAGCAACAGGCCGCCCTGCTCTACCGGCTCCGGCTCGACGCGAAGCCGCGGAGCTTCGGCTGGGGCCGGCAGTGCCAGGCAGGAACACAACAACGCCTGTGCCAGAAAGCTCAGAACCATCGCTTCATCCGGAAATACAGCAGCAGCAGCAGGCAACTGAAAGACAGCATCCCCCCAATGTAATAGACCGCGTACGGCGATTCCTGCAGCGGCAGCTTGACGTTCATTCCGTAAAAGCCGGTGATCGCCAGCAAGGGAATGCTGATGGTCCCGTAGATCGTCAGCACCTTCATCACATCGTTGGTCCGGTTGGCGATCGCCGACAGGTAGATGTCCAGCGCCCCGGCCAGCAGGTCGCGGTAACTCTCGATGAAATCGAGCGCCCGGACCAGGTGGTCGTAGACATCGCGGTAGTAAGGATACAGGCCGCTGGTCTGCCCGCGCGAGGTGCGCATCAGGCCGTTCATCACCTCCCGCATCGCGGTGATATTCCGCCGGAAATCAATCAGCAGGCTCTTCAGGCGGAAAATTTTCTGCAACACCTCCGGCGTCGGCCGCTCCAGCACCTCATCTTCGATCTCCTCGATCATTTCGCTGATCTCATCGAGCACCGGCAGGTACTCGTCCACGGCGTGGTCAATCAGCAGGTAGGCGGTGCCTTGCGGATAATGAAACTCGGGCTCCTGGGGAAGAATGGACAGAGTGCGGTTCACGACCGTGGTGGACCCTTCGGCCACCGTCACCAGCAGGTCGGACATGACGAAGAGATCGAAATCGTGAAAGTTAATCTCCTTGGTCTCCTTGTCATACAGAATCGTCTTGATGACGATGAACTGGTAGTTCTGGTGCTCGGCGACCTTGGCGACCTGGCGGCGGTGCCGGCAGTCCTCCACGTCGAGCTCGTGGAAGTTGTGCTGGGCGGCCAGCATATCGAGTGAGCCGTCATTGGCGTCGGCCAGGTGGATCCAGGGCAGGTCTCCGTAGGGTTTTTCCATTCCGGGTCCTCGCGCGCGTAGTTTACCCCGAGCCGCCCGCGCCGTTAAGCGCGAATTCCCCATGGCGCGGCTTCCGTGTTAGATTAGTCCCTGCCGGGAGGGCCGCCGAACATATGCCGGACGCGAATGCCAAAGCGGGGCTGGAAGGTGTGGTAGCCGCCGATTCCTCGATCTGCTACATAGACGGGGACGCGGGCATCCTCAGCTACCGCGGCTACAACATCCACACGCTGGCGGAAAACGCCACGTTCGAGGAAACGGCCTACCTGCTGTGGCTGGGACGCCTGCCGCGCCGCGCCGAGCTGGACGAGCTGAAGAAGCAGCTGGCCTCCGAGCGGGCCGTGCCCGGGCCGGTGATTGACTTTCTGCGCGCCGCGCCGAAGGGCGCCGTGCCCATGCATCTGCTGCGCACGGCCGTGTCGCTGCTGGCGCTGTACGATCCCGACGCCGAGGACATGTCCGAAGCCGCCAACTTCCGCAAGGCGGTGCGGCTGACCGCGCAGGTGGCGACGATCGTGGCCGCCTTCGACCGCGTGCGCAACGGCAAGCAGCCGGTCCAGCCCGACCCCTCGCTTTCCCACGCCGCCGCATTTCTTCACATGCTGACCGGCGAGCGTCCGGCCGAAATCTCCGAAAAGACTTTCGACATCGCGCTGATCCTTCACGCCGACCACGAGTTCAACGCCTCCACCTTCGCCGGCCGCGTCACGGCGGCGACGCTGGCCGACATGCACTCGTCGGTCACCGCCGCGCTGGGCGCGTTGAAAGGCCCGCTGCACGGCGGCGCCAACGAGGCGGTGATGAAAATGATCGGGCCGCTGAAGGATGCCGACAGCGCCGTCGCCGGGATCCGGGAGATGATCGCGGCCAAAAAGAAGGTCCCCGGCTTCGGCCACCGCGTCTACCACACCGACGACCCGCGCGCCACGCACCTGCGCAAGATGTCGGAGGCGCTGGGCCGCCAACACAATGACCTGAAATGGTTCGAGATGTCGCGGGCCATCGAGCAGTTCATCAAGCGCGAGAAGGGCCTGAATGCCAACGTGGATTTTTACTCGGCCTCGACGTACCACGTGCTGGGCATCCCCACCGACCTGTTTACGCCCATTTTCGCCGTCAGCCGCATGAGCGGCTGGACCGCGCACATCCTCGAGCAGTACGCGCACAACCGGCTGATCCGCCCGCGCGCCGAGTACCTGGGCGCCGCCGACGGCCAGCCCTGGGTGGCGATCGAGAACCGCTGAGGGGAGTCCTGGCAATTGGACGAACGCGAATTTTATTCCGAGAAGGAAGTGACCCGGCCGGCCACGCTCAACTGCCCGAGTTGCCGCCAGCAGGACACCTACGACTTGCGCTGGGTGCTCCGCACCAAAAAAAGCTCGCTGCCGCCGCGCGCCGGTGACGACGACCGGCGCCGCTTCGCGGCGGCCCGCACCTATAGCGTGCGCCGCGACGACATGGTGCAGTGCAAGAACATGCGCTGCCGCAAGCGGTTCGAGGTGTCGGGGGTCCAATCTGTCGCGTTCGACCAGTCGCCCCCCGGCCCTCAGTAGCGCACTCACCCTGAAACTCTTTCCGGGGAAAGGCCGGCAGGCCGTCGAAGGGCCGGCATCGAAATGCCCGGCGGCGCGGCGGAGTAGCTCGCCATTCTTCAAACCTTCCCACCCGAGCCCCACCACCGTCTGCACGTTGTGCCCCGGAAGTTCGGGTGCGAGGTCGAGCGGGAGGTTCTCGTCAAGCAGGACGCGCACAAATCAAGAGTTCGTCGCGCGCGATCTCGAGCGCGGCGATCGCCTGGTCGCGCTTCACGGACGGAAACTGGAATAGAAGCGCCTGACGCGCTGACCCCAGTCGCTATGGATACTGTTTAGCGAAACGATATACAAAGACCTATGGCACCTTCGTACCATTGCCAAGCTTCCTACGGACTGGTAGTGTCCCACCGGAAGATAGGGAGGTAAAGGTATGAGCTTCAGAAAGGGTTCCTGCGGGCGCTCGGCGCGATTACCGTATGCACGGCGGTAATAGTAGCGGGACACTTGACAACCCAGACATCTTTCGAAGTCGAGGGAGATGCCGTAGAAGGGCTGCCCGCCATCTTCGGAGGTGGGGATCCGGCAGGGAACGACTGCGCTACGCTCAATCCGCCATCCAGCTTGTCCGGCAGCGCCCTGGCTGGCAGCCCGTCGTTTTTGACGGACCCCGCCGGTGTAACGCACTTCCACACGGGCAGCCTTTCCCAGCTTTCTTGGTCAGAAATCGAGTAAAGTTCCAAAAGGGGAAGAAGAGAATGACCCCAAAGATCTCCGGCAGCGTCAGCGCGGAACACGCGGGATCGTCGTCCCTCGCGGATCGGCTGCGCGACCTGCCTATCTTCGCGGACCTTTCCAGCGATCACCTGAAAGAGCTGGTCCACATCGGCAAAGAGGAATCCTGCCCGGCCAACCACAGTATCTTTGCCGAGGGTGATTCGGGAATCGGCCTCGGCCTCTACGTGGTTCTTTCCGGGAAAGTTCGAATCTTCAAGAAAGATGAGATGGGAGTGGATGTGGAGCTCGCCAGGCGGACGAAGGGCGAGTTCTTCGGCGAAATGGCGCTGTTAGACGACGCGCCGCGATCCGCCGGCGCCTCCACACTGGAACCGTGCGTGTTCTTCGTGCTGTCCCGAGAAGATTTTGTCGGCTTCCTATCCCGCTCCCCGGTGCTGGTCCGCTGGCAGCTTTCGAGCCTGAGTGCGAAGATTCGGGAGATCAATCAGAAATTCATCACCGAGGTTGTGGAAAAGCAGGCGCTGCGCTCGCAAGTGGAACGGGAACGATTTCGGTCGTTAATTCAGGTGGCCGGAGCGGCCACTCAGGCCAGCACCGTCGAGGAAGCCCTACAGATTGCGGTTGACCAGGTGTGCGTGTACACAGGCTGGCCTGTGGGCCATGCCTACCTGGTGGACGATCACTCTCCCAAGCAACTGTTTTCGTCGGCCGCCTGGCACATGGAGAGCTCGATGCGGTACGAGCGGCTTCGGAAAGTAACAGAAATTACTTCCTTTGGAGCCGATGCAGGGCTGCCGGAAAGAGTTCTGGCCAGCGGGAAAGCAGCGCTGGCCGGTGACCTGGCCAGAGAGGCGGAGTTGTCCAGAGTCGGCCTGGCGCTGGAGCTTGGACTGAGGTCGGCGTTTGCCTTCCCCGTGCTGATCGAAACGGAGCTGGTGTCTGTCCTGGAGTTCTTTACGGACAAGCCGACGATTCCAGAGGATCTGTTTCTGGAAGCCATGGCCTCCCTGGGCGTCCAACTGGGGCAGATGATCGAGAGGAGGCGATGGGAAGATCGCCTGGTGCACGGCGCGTTTCACGATGCATTGACCGACTTACCCAACCGGGCCCTTTTCCTCAACCGCCTGGAAGTGTGCGTGGTGCGGGCCAAGCGGCATCCCGAATACCTGTTTGCCGTTCTGTTTATTGACCTGGATGAGTTCAAACGATTGAACGACAGCATGGGCCACGCCATCGGGGACCGGTTCCTGATGGAAATCGGCCGGAGGCTTGTGGGCAGTGTGCGCTTGACCGACACCGTCGCCCGTCTCGGGGGCGACGAGTTCGCCGTCCTGCTCGATGACCTCAAGCAGATGGCCGTCGTGCCGCGCACCATTGAGCGGATCCGAAATCAACTGGCGTTGCCCCTGAACCTGGAGGGCCGCGAGGTATTTGCCGGCGCCAGCATTGGCATTGCGCTCAGTGGCCCTGTGTATGAGCGCGCCGACGAGGTTCTGCGTGACGCCGACATCGCCATGTACCGCGCCAAGGCAGCCGGGGGGGACCGGCACCAGTTGTTCGACCGGAGTATGCACGAGCAGGCGGTGAAGCAGCTCCAGATGGAAACCGACTTGCGGCGCGCCATTGACGGGCACGAG
>JBKKAI010000378.1:0-6015 GCA_046714815.1 Terriglobia bacterium
TACCGCTGGCGCTGCCCACCGGGAACAGCACCGCGGGCGTATTCGGAATATTCGCGCCGATCTGCGTCACGCCGTTGTTCTGCTCGCGCCGGGCGAAGAAGATGCCGGCGCCGGAGCGGATGGTGAACTTCGAGGACGCGCTGTAGGCAAAGCCGAGCCGCGGCGCGAAGTTGTTGTGATCCGGGTTGACGATCGCGCGTGAAAAGCCGTCTTTCCCCGGCAGCGCCATGTGGCCGGTCCGCGCATCAAAAAGTCCGCCGCGATCCCGCGCGTCCACGGGCTGCGTGTAGAGGTCATAGCGGATTCCCATGTTGAGGGTCAGGCGCCGCGAGACCTTCCAGTCGTCCTGGAAGAAAAAGCCGGCGTACAGGTCGCGCTGGCGGGTCCAGTCGAGCAACTGCCGGCCATCGGTGCCGGAGGGATAGCCCAGCAGAAAATCAGCGAGAGGCGCGCCGGAACCGGCAGTGTCGCTCGAGGAGCTGAAGATGGACCCGAACAGCAGTGTTCCGCCGCCGTTGATGGCGTCGAAGCGGTAGCGGCGCAGGTCGGCGCCGGCCTTGAAGGTGTGATGGCCGCGGGTGATGCTGATGTTATCGGCCAACTGGAACGTGTTCTCGATCGCCAGGTCCGGATTCCCTCCGCCGATGCCCGCGAACTGGGTCGCGCTGCTGATCTGGCCGGAGAACGCGAATATGATGCCGGGGAAGGCGAGCAGCGGAAACGGGAACATCGCGATGTTGTGCTTGTTGGCAAACGCGACTCCCGCGGCGGTGTCGTTGGGCACGCTGCTCCCATTGTGGCGCGCGTAGCCGGCTCGAAATTCGTTCACCACGTTGGAGCTGAAGATGTGGACCTCACTGAAAACCGCGCTGCGTGTGTTGCGGATCGAGCTGCTGCCGGCGCCGATGAAACCGTCGAAATTGCCCGCGCCGGGATTGGACGCATTGGCCAACGAGAACCGGCCGAACATCGTGTCCGAGGTTCCCAGCCGGTGATCAATCCTCGCATCGAACTGGTCGTTGTTATAGGGACGCGGAGCGATGCGAAGATAGTTCCGCGCCTGCGCGCCGGGACCGCCGAAATTCGGAGGCGGCAGCAGGCCCATGACGGCGGCCGAAGCGGGGTTCAGCAGGCTTGGCGGGATCACATTTCCCGGGAAAGGCGTGCTGATCACCGCCCCGGTCGGCCCGATGCGCCGCGCGCGAGGGTCGAAGATTGTGGGCCTGTAAGCGGAGAAGTCGCCGGTGCGAAAAGCCACGGGCGGGATGTCCAGCACGCTCGATGAGGCGGTGGTGCGTCTGCGGGTGCCCTCGTAATCGCCAAAGAAAAACGTGTGGTCCCTGCCTTTGTAGAGCTTGGGGATTTCCACGGGCCCGCCCAGCGTGAAGCCGAACTGGTTCTGCTTGAAAGCCTGGCGCGGCACGCGGCCGGCGTTGGAGAAGAAGTTGTTGGCGTCAAGCTTTTCGTTTCGCAGGAACTCCCAGCCGCTGCCGTGCAGGGTGTTGGTTCCGGATTTCGTCGTGGCGCTGATGACCCCGCCCCCGGAGCGGCCGAATTCCGCGCTGATGCTGTTGGTCTTGACCTTGAATTCCTCCACCGCGTCAACCGAGGGCGTATAAGCGATTCCGTTACGCCCGATGCTGCCGCTGGTAACGCTGGTGTTGTTATCAACTCCGTCCAGCAGCACATCGTTGAGGGCGAACCTGCCGCCGCCGGTGACGAAAGGAAGATTCGTGCCCATGCCCTGGACAGGGATGGTGTTCCCCGCCAGGAGCCCGAGCGCGAATGCGTTGCGCCCGTTCAAGGGCAGGTCGAGAATCCTCTTGTTTCCGATGACTTGGCCCAGCGAAGACGTGGACGCTTCGATCAGCGGAGCCGCCGCGGTGACTTCCACCAGCTCGGCTATCGCTCCGACCTGCAGAGTGAACTCGATCTTCACCGTCTGGTCCACCTGGACGACGATGCCCGTTTGCGTATGCGTCCGAAAGCCCGGCGATTCGGCGGTGATCGAGTACTCGCCGATGCGTACGAAAGGGACATTGAACTCACCACGCTCGTTGGTGCGGGTTTGGCGTGTGTCCCTGGTCCCCTGGTGGACAACGGTGACGTTGACGTTTGGAACGACGGCGCCCGTCGCGTCTGCCACAACTCCGACGATGGTGCCGGTCGCAACCTGAGCGGGCAACGGGCCGGCTGCGATCGTCAGAAGCAGCACGGCGGTGGAAATGCGAGATAGCGTAGACACAGTTCACTCTCCTTCCTGCCCTTCGTTGGGTCCGACGATAGCATGGACGTGAAGGATTTTGCCATTGACGGGTTTATCATTGACGATTGAAAAGGCGGGGTGCAGGCGGTGCGGCTGGGACGCCCCCGGCTCCGCACGCTTTCCATCGGCCGTCACGGCCAGTCCGGCGGACCGGAGGTTGGCCGAGATTCGGAGAAGTGCAAAACGGATCAGAACATCGCCGTCACGGTTGATGGGTTGCGCCGGAGCCGCGGCTGACGATTCAGCCGCGCATCCGCCGCGCTTCAGTCCGGCAAGCTTGCCTTCCGGCGTGATGCTGAGCAGACTGCGGAGATCGTGGCGGACGGCGCCGGGCAGAAGCCCGGCGGCAGGCCGAAAGCCTAATGTCACTGAGTTTAGCTCCTGAACGTTCCTCTCGTGTCATCCGAGCGAAGCGAGGAACCTGCTTTTCAATGCCAAGCGCCTGTTGCAAAAGCAGGTTCCTCGGGCCGACAAAAAGCGTCGCCCCTCGGACTGACATGGCGGACAGGTCCCACACAGCCCTTCATGGCGCACACCCCGGACCGTCTCATTGCGCGCGGCGTTGCGTTGGGGCGGGCGATGTGATAGTTTTGCGTGTTTGTGGCGCTGCGCGTGGGCGCGCCAGGCCGTGCCACCGACGCGATGCCGGCCAGGGAAACCGAAGCGATTATCCTGAGGACGTATCCCCTCAAAGAGGCCGACAAGATCGTCAGTTTTTTTTCCCGCAAATTCGGGAAGACGAGGGGGGTGGCGGCGCGGGCGCGCCGGCTGAAAAGCCGCTTCGGCACGGGCCTGGAGCCGCTGTCGCACGTGCGCCTGTGGTACTTCGAGCGCGAGTCGCGGGACCTGGTCAGCATTGATTCCTGCGAGCTGATCCAGTCCTACTTCGACGCGCAGAAGGACTACGGAGCGGCGGTGGCCTGCGCCTACATCGCCGAGGTTTGCGATCAGCTTCTGCCGGACCGCGAGCCGAACGACGCGCTGTTCCGCCTGCTGCTGCTGGCGCTCGAAAACATCCGGCGCACGGGCGAAATCTGGCCGGCGCTCACCTACTATGACCTGTGGGTGGTGCGGCTGGCCGGGCTGCTGCCGCCGCTCGATCGCTGCCAGCGCTGCCGGTCGGCGCTCGCCGCCGGCGCGCCGGCGTTCTTCCAGGCGTATCCGCCGGGCCTGTACTGCGCGGCGTGCCGGCCAACCGGCTCATGGGAGCTGGGCGGGGAATCGCGAGCGCTGGCGCTGGAAATGCTGGCCGCGCCGCTCGACCGGCTGCCGCCGCGGGGCTGGACGCGCGACACGGCCGCCGACCTGCGCCGCTTTCTCGAGCAGCGCATCGAGGGGCACGTCGAGCGCAAACTGATAACGCGGGCCCAACTGGAGCAGATTGATTAAATGGCGCCGAGCTTTCAGGACGTGATCTTCCGGCTCCAGAAATTCTGGAGCGAGCAGGGTTGCATCATCCAGATGCCGTACGACGTCGAAGTCGGCGCCGGGACGATGTGCCCCGAGACGTTTCTGCGCGTGCTCAGCCAGCGCCCCTATCGTGTGGCCTACGTGCAGCCCAGCCGCCGCCCGGCTGACGGCCGCTACGGCGACAATCCCAACCGCCTGTTCAAGCACTGGCAGCTCCAGGTGGTCCTGAAGCCGGCGCCGTTCGATTCCCAGCGGCTTTACCTGAAGAGCCTGGAAAGAATCGGCATTGACCTGCGCCGGCACGACATCAAGTTCGAAGAGGACAACTGGGAATCGCCGACGCTGGGCGCCTGGGGCATCGGCTGGCAGGTGATGCTCGACGGACTGGAGATCACGCAGTTCACCTACTTCCAGCAATGCGGCGGATGGGACCTGGATCCGGTGCCGGTGGAGCTCACCTACGGCCTCGAGCGGCTGACGGCGTTCCTGCAGGACGTGGACAGCGTCTACGACATCGCCTGGAACACGCCGTCGGGCGGCGGGCCGGCGCTTACCTACCGCGACGTGCGGCACGCCGAGGAGCTGCAGTTCTCCGTCTACAACTTCGAGCGCGCCGATATCGCGGCGCTGTGGCAGATGTTCGAACTGCACGAAAAGGAATGCCGCGGCCTGCTCCAGGAATACGGGGCGCTCCTGGCCCTGGAAGGGCCTTCTCAGGCGCCGCCGGAAGCGGCTTGGTCACAGGCCAAGACCCGCTTCCCGGTTCTCGCCGCGTACGACCACGTCCTGAAATGCTCGCACCTGTTCAACCTGCTCGATTCGCGCGGGGCCATCAGCGTCACAGAGCGGGTGGGCATGATCGGCCGCGTCCGGGCGCTGGCGGTGGGAGTGGCCCAGGTCTGGGTGGAGCAGCAGGCCGGGGCGTCGAGCGCCGCGCAAGAAGATATCGCGGAGGAGGCGCCGGCCGTTGCCGACTAACCCGAATGCGGGCTAACGAGCTTCTCCTCGAAATCGGGGTCGAAGAGATCCCGGCCTGGATGATCGGGCCGGCGCTCGATCATCTGCGGCGGCTGCTGCTCGAGGGCTTCGAGAGCCTGCGCCTGGCGGCGCCGAACGAAGTGACGCTCGATACCTACGCGACGCCGCGCCGGCTGGTGGCCTATTCGCCGGCATTGCCGGCGCGGCAGCCGGATTCCGAAGAGCTGTTGACCGGGCCGCCAAAAGCCGCGCCACCGCAGGCCGTGGAAAGTTTTGCGCGCAAGGTTGGCGCCGATATCGCGAAGCTGAAGACCACCACCACGCCGAAGGGCGAATACTGGACCTTCCGCCGCCGCGAGAAAGGGCGCAAAACCGCCGACCTGCTGGCCGCGCTGCTTCCCGCGGCGGTGCTGGGCATCCACTTTCCGAAAACCATGTACTGGACGGGCAAGGCCGGGCCGCGCTTCATTCGCCCCATCCGCTCGCTCCTGGCGCTCTATGGCGGGCGCGTGGTGCCGTTTGAGATCGCCGGCGTCGCGAGCGGACGCTACACCTTCGGCCATCGCACACTCGGCAAGGAGCGCCTGAAAGCCAGGAGCTTCGAGCAATATTCCCACGTGCTGGCGGAGAACGGCGTGGTACTGGATCCAGCCGACCGGCGCCGCAAGATCCTTACCGATGCAACCGCGCTTGTGGCCGGCGCCGGCGACGGCCTGCGCCTGCGCGAAAACGCCCGCCTGCTGGACACGCTGGTCCACCTCACCGAGTTTCCCACCGCCGAATTGGGCGCCTTCGACCGCTCCTACCTCGAGCTGCCCGAAGAGGTGCTGGAAATGGTGATGCATCATCACCAGAAGTACCTCACCGTGGAAAACGGCAGCGGCCGGCTGGCGCCGTGCTTCATCTTCGTGACGAACCGCAACGCCGACGCCGGCGGCATTGTCCGGCACGGCAACGAGCGCGTGCTCAAGGCGCGCTTCAACGACGCGCGCTTTTTCTGGGACACTGACCAGAAAACGCCGCTGCGCGATCGGCTGCCGATGCTCGAACACGTCACCTTTCAGGCGAAGCTCGGCAACTATCGCCAGAAGACCGAGCGCAATGTCGCGCTGGTGGGGCGGCTGGCGCACTACGTCCCGCAGGCGAACCCCGAGGCCGCGCGGCGCGCCGCCGAACTGGCCAAGTGCGACCTGACGACCGAGCTGGTGAAGGAGTTTACCGACCTGCAGGGCGTGGTCGGCGGATTATATGCGCGGGCGCAGGGCGAGCCGGCTGAGGTGGCCGACGCGATCTACGACCATTACAAGCCGGAGAGCATGGAAGACCGCTCGCCGCGCACTCCCGCCGGCGCGCTGCTGGCG
>JBKKAI010000379.1:0-3383 GCA_046714815.1 Terriglobia bacterium
CCGGGGGTGGCTTGGGCGGCGGCGCGCGCGCCCGTCCAGGTGTCCATCCATTCCGCGGCCAGCGGCCCCTTCGCCGCGCCCAGGTTGAGGCGCACTTGGGCGCCCTCGACGTAGGCAACATAGTGCGAGCCGCGGCGCGCCAGGCATGGCCCGCCCACGGCCAGATCGTTGGCCGGCTCCATGTTCCACCAGGGCAGCGCGGATAGTGCGTCCTTCAGCAGCTTGAAGCGGGCGTAGCCGGGCGGCTCCGGTTCGAACTTCACCAGATCCCAGGCTGTGTTCGAGTAGTAGTAGGCGCCGTAACCGCCGGCCAGGTAGATCAGGTAGGCACGCCGTAAAACCTCCGGCCACTCCTGCTTCACGCGGTAGGTGGGCAGCGTCTCGACGCCCTGCTCATAGCCGAACTCGACATTGACGACCGGGCGGCGGCGAAACGCGCGGTCGAACGCCACCATCTCGGCCCAGTGCGTGTGCTGCTGGTCGGAGCGAAAGTCGAGGATGCCGCCCAGCGCCGGGTCCCACTCAAAGGAGTCATCGTCGTGGGTGGTCAGCAGGCGCCGGTAGGCGTCGGTGTTGCGCACCAGCAGCGTCAGGCGTTTCTGGAGCTGTTCGTCCTTTTCGTTGTAGGCCTCCTTGGAGAAATCCCACACCACGTTGCCATACGCCTGGTAGCGGGCGGCGACGTAGCGGAAGTACCTTTCCTCCTCGGGACTGCCCGGCGGCGGCCAGTTCACCAGCTTGTTGTAGACCTTCAGCATGATATGTGCGGCGATACCGCTGCGGTGCAGGTAATCCACGACGCGGTCGTAGTGGCGGAAGAAGCGCGGGTTCGGGCGGGAATGGTCGGGACGATCGTTCGATCCCTCCCAGGCATACATCGCCGGCGGGCCGTAGTCCCACTCGTTCTGGCGGCCCTCGCTCCAGCGTGTGTCGTGGGCGTAGACGTTCATGATGACGTAGTTGAAGCCGTGGCGGCGGAGGCCGTCCACCAGCGCGCGGGTGCGCTTCATGTCCGGGTCGCCGCCCTCCGGAGTCAGGTCCAGAGCCCACAGCCAGTCGCACTCGTAGCCCATCAGGAAGAAGCGCGTGCCGTCCTCGAAGCGGAAGTGGTAGGGCCGCTCCGGGTCCACGCGCAGGCCGCCGTGGATCTCCGGGCTGCGGTTGGGGGCCACGGAGATCTCGAAGGTTTTTGCGTTCAGTTCGGGCAACGAGGAGATCGTGCGGAGCAGCCACCGGCCGGGGCGCGGGGCGGAAAAGCGGATCTTCCAAACGCCGCCGCCGTCATAGAAGCCCGGGACAACCAGGCGCGCGCCCGCGGGCCCGCGGAAGTCGCCGCGCACTTCGATGTCGAAGGGGTTGCCGGCGGGCAACCCGGAGCTTTCGCTCCAGGCGCCGGCGGCGCGCAGGGTGAAATCGTGCGGGTGATACTGTATGGCTTGGACACTCTGGGCCGCAACGGTCTGGGCCGCGGCGGGGGCGCAGAGCGCGAGTGAAAGCACCAGTGAGGCGAAGCGCATGGCGCTTATACTATAGTCCCGTGAGTTCCTTCGGGAAAATCTCAGATGATGCCCGCAAATGAAACTTCCACCTCTTCCCTGTTCGCTCTGTGTGCTCTTCGCCTCTGTGGCCGACCCTTGGTTCCGGCTGCGTGTTGGAATGCGCGTGTTAGAATGCGGTTGTGGAGTCTTCCCTGAACGTTACGCTGGAAGCATACGAAGGGCCGCTCGATCTGCTTCTGGACCTGATCCGGCGGCAGGAAATGGACATCCACAATATTCCCATCGCCCAGATCACGGCGCAGTACCTCGATTACATCCACCGCCTGCAGGACCTGAACATTGACGTGGCCGGCGAGTTCGTCTACATGGCGGCGACGCTGATTTACATCAAGTCGAAGACGTTGCTGCCGCCCGACCCCACGCTGCCGTCCGACCTGCAGGAAGACCCGCGCACCGAACTGGTGGACCAGCTCCTGGAGCACGAGAAATTCAAGAACGCGGCGCAGATGCTGCACGAGAAGCAAATGCTGGAAGCGGCCGTCTGGTCGAACCCGGCGTTGAAGACGTTCGTGGACGATTCCGACGAGCCGGGACTGGCGGTAAGCCTGTTCGACCTGGTCACCACTTTCCAGAAGGTGCTGGACCGCGCGCGCAACCGGCCGCGCCTGGACATCGAGCCGGAAGAGATCAGCACGGCGCAGATGATGGAGCGGCTGCGCGACCGGCTGGCCCAGGCGCGCGGCTCGCTGGCGCTCAGCGAGCTGTTCGCGATCTACCACACGCGCCGCCTGCTGGTGACGCTGTTCCTGGCGCTCCTGGAGATGGTGCGCCTGCAGGCCATCGTCCTGCGCCAGCAGGAAACTTTCGGCGAAATTTATCTGCGCAAGCACCGTGGTTTCGACCGCCTCTATAGCGGCGAGCCGCTCGAGCAACAGGTGGAATAACAGGCGATGAACTGGAAGGCCGTTGTCGAAGCGATCATCTACGTGGCCGAAGAGCCGGTGACGGGGGAGCAGGTGGTTGCCGCGCTTGCGCTGGTGGCGCCGGAAAACCCGCCGGCGAGAGAGGCCGTACGGGCTTTGATCGAGGAGCTCATCGCTGAGTACCGCGACGACGCCCGCGGCATCGAGATCAAGGAAGTGGCCGGCGGCTACAAGATGGCCACCAAGGCGGAGCATCACGAGGCCGTGCGCCAATTCGTCAAGACGCTGAAGCCGCCCATCCGGCTGTCGCTGGCGGCGCTCGAGACGCTGGCGGTGGTCGCCTATCGCCAGCCCGTGACGCTGCCGGAGATCCAGGAAGTGCGCGGCGTCAACGCCGGCGGCGTCATCAAGACGCTGCTCGAGAAAAAACTGGTTACCACCGCCGGACGCAAGGACGTGATCGGGCGGCCGATCCTCTACCGCACCACCCGCGATTTTCTGGTGCAGTTCGGCCTGAAAGACCTGGGCGAGCTGCCCAGCCTGAAGGAATTCGAAGAGCTCAGCAAGGCCGCGGTCACGGTGGAAGCCTGACGCGCGGCGCCCACGGGCCAGTTATGGACGAACGGCTCCAGAAAATTCTGTCACGCGCCGGCGTCGCCAGCCGGCGCAAGGCCGAGGAGTACATCCGCGAGGGCCGCGTCACGGTGAACGGCGCAGTGATCCGCGAGCTGGGATCGAAGGCCGATATCACCCGCGACCACGTGAAGGTGGACGGCCGCCTGGTGCGCCTTCCCAAACACCAGGTCTACCTGGTGCTGAACAAGCCGCGCAACTACGTCACCACCATGTTCGACCCCGAGGGCCGCGACAAGGTCACCGACCTGCTGCGCGGCGTCAAGGAGCGGGTCTATCCGGTCGGGCGGCTCGATTACCATTCCGAGGGGCTGCTGCTGCTCACCAA
>JBKKAI010000380.1:0-2924 GCA_046714815.1 Terriglobia bacterium
CTCTCGACCTCGGCACCGTGCGCGGCTTTAAGACCCGGTTCCACCTTTATACCGTTCCCGGCCAGGTTTTCTATGACGCCAGCCGCAGGCTGATCCTTCGCGGCGTGGACGGCGTCGTTTTCGTCGCCGACTCCCAGGAAGAGCGCATGGATGCCAATATCGAAGCGCTGGAAAACCTGGAAGAAAACCTCAAGGAGCACGGGTACGACTTCGGCAAAATCCCCTACGTTTTGCAGCTCAACAAGCGCGACCTTCCTAACGCCCTGCCGATCGAAGACCTCAAGCGCCAATTGGTGAAGAGGGGCGAGCCGGTGTTCGAAGGGATCGCCTACAAGAACGTGGGCGTCTTTGAAACGCTGAAGGAAGTGGCCCGCCAAGTGCTCGGCGAACTAAAAAAGGGATAACCGAAAAACTCGCACAGGCAAGAATGCCTGTGCCACAGCCTCTTACTTGCTGGTGGCTACAAACACGCCGTCCCAGGTGGCGGGCGGGGTGTTCAGATACTGCCGGCAGCGCCCGGCGAACAGCTTCGATGGCCCGTCGTTGGGATAGGCGGCCAGCGTCTCTTCAAAGACCTGCAGGGCCTGTTCGAAGCGGCCGTCGCGGTAGGCGGCCAGGCCCTGGGCGAACACGGTAAGCAGAGGCTGATACTTCTGGCGGTCGGAGGTGTCACCCAACAGCTCGTAGATGGCCACGGGTTTCATCTTCCCCTTCACCCGGATCAGATCGAGCTCGCGGCAGATAAACTCCTCGCGGACCACCGCATAGGTGGATTCGCTGATGATGATGCCGGTGCCGTATTCCTTGTTCTGGCCCTCGAGCCGGGACCCCAGGTTCACCGCGTCGCCCATCACGGTGTAGTTGAAGCGCTTGTTCGATCCCATGTTGCCCACGACCATCGGGCCGGTATTGAGGCCGATGCCGATCGCCAGCGGCTGCTTGCCCTCGCCCTGCCACTTGCGGTTGAGCGCGGCCAGTTGCTCCATCATGACCAGGCAGGCCATGCAGGCGCGGTAAGCGTGGTCGGGCATGGGGTAGGGGCGGCCCCAGAAGGCCATAATCGCATCGCCTTCATACTTGTCCACCGTGCCTAAGTTAGCCATGACGACGTCGCTCATGGCGGTGAGATACTCGTTCAGCAATTGCACGAGCTCGGTGGGGGTCAGTTTTTCCGAAATGCTGGTGAAGCCGCGGACGTCGCTGAACATCACCGTCAGCTCGGTTTCTTCGCCGCCCAGCCGCATCAGCTCGGGGTTCTTCATCATCTGCGCGATCAGGCCGGGGTGCACGTACATCCCGAAGGCGCCGCGCACTTTGCGCTTCTCGCGCTCCTCGAAGATCACGCGGTAGCTGGTGACGCCGATGTAGTTGGCCAACAGCGTAGCGGACGGGATCACGAAGCTCAGCCACCGCCCGCTGCGAAACTCGAAGTACGTGAACCCAACGAACGCCGCCGCCGCCGCCAACAGCACCGCCCAGGAATAGGCCGGCTTCATGGTCACAAACACGATGCCCATCCCCACCCCGAACAGCAGCAGGATCACCAGGTCGGTGATCTCCTCGCGGAAGCCTCGCTTCAGAAAACCGTCGTGCAGGATGTTGTCAATGACGTTGGCGTGAATCTCCACCCCGGGGTAACCCTGCTTCTGGAAAGGCACGGCACGGATGTCGCCGATGCCCACCGCGGTGGCGCCCACCAGCACGATCTTGTCCTTGAACGTTCCGGCCTTGACCTTCCCCTCGGCCACGTCGCTAAACGAATAGTGCGGGTAGCTTTTCTCCGGGCCGGCGTAATTGATCAGCACCTCGCCGGTGCTGAAGGGGCGGATCTTATGTTGCGCGATCTCCAGCCGCTCCGGCCCGTTCTCGTTGAACCAGAAGATCACGTCGTCGGGCCCGGCCTTGAGGTACTGGATCAGCGTCTGGACGGCCAGCGACGGGTAAAAATTCTCCTCGATCTGTTTCTTGTCCTTTGCCTGGTAGCGGATAATGAGCGGCGCGCGGCGGAAGATGCTGTCCCGATCGGCGAAGAAGTTGAAAAAACCGGTGCCGGCGGCCGCCTCGGCGAACATGCGGAGATTGGGCACGATGGCCTGCCCGTCCAACTGCGCGCCGGGACGCTCCGGATGCTCGATCGAGTAGCGGAAGCGCCCGCCTTCCACCTTGCGAACCTGGGGATAGGTGTGGAAGGCGAGTATCTCCTCGTATTCGGCGACACGCTTGGGGTCGAGCGCCCCCTGCTCGCGGTCGTCAAACAGGAACGGGTGGCCCAGCACCACGTTCCCCGCCTTCTTCATGGCCTCGGCGAGCTGGCGGTCGCTGTCCACCCTTTCCGCCACGTCCTTGACGCGCGCCAGCGCCGCCGAGTCCACCACCTCGCCCATGCGCCGCGCTTCGTCGCCCAGCCGCTGGACGAAAGTCGCCGGCGAATTGGGGTCCGGCGTCGGAAAGCCGACGTCAAAGCCGATCGCCCGTGCGCCGTCCTGCCTCAGCCGGTCAATCACCTGGGCGTGATAGAAGCGCGGGAAGGGCCAGCCAAGCCGATTGAAAGTGGGGCCGTCAATGGCCACAATGACGATACGGTCATCCGCCCTGCGGGTGCCACGGATCTCAAACCGCGCATCGAGCGTGCGCGCTTCCACCTGGTCCACCAGCCCCAGCACCGTCCGCCCGCTCTTGGTCCAGTTGATATAGATGAACAGCACCAGCCCGATCGTGCTCATCGCCACGCTGATGGCCAGGCTGTAGCGGTGGGCCAGAACGAACTGCTTGATCCCGGCGGGGGTCAGGTTGGCGCGAAGCTGCCGAATCCACCACATCGTGAGCGCTAAGCTTTTCCAAATATGGGGTGTTTGTCAAGAAGCCCGCGCCGATTACGCCCATTAAGAATCTGCTGTGGCGGAAGGAAGCGTACCCGGTCTAGT
>JBKKAI010000381.1:0-8605 GCA_046714815.1 Terriglobia bacterium
GGCGGCGCCGGCGCCGCGGCAGGTGGTGGTGCCGCCGTCGCTGCAAGCGTCGCAGCGCGCGCCCGTCCAATCCGTTGCCGTCTCGGCGCAGGACGATGTGCGGATCGCCTCCATGGTCCAGGAAGCCGGAGGGCTGGCGCTGAACCTGGAATACCGCCTCGGCACCCAGCGAACACGCCCCATCTTCGCGGGAGCCTGGGTGCAGGTGGGCACAGCTTCCCGGCACTTTGGTTACAGCAATGCACCGTTATCGCAGGGAAACGGAGTTGCGCGGGTGCTCATGCCCGGCGCCACCCGCGATGTCACCAGCCTGCGCATCGCCTTCTTCGAAGAGGGTGGGCAGCGCTTCTTCATCAAGGACGTTATCGTTCCAAAATGAATCGCTGGTTCGCGCTGGCTTTCTTCTTTCTTCCGCGGCCGGGGCGGAACGCGGGTCGCCGCACGGCCGCCTGCGAATGCGGGCCACGCGGAACGTTACGCTCCGGCCGGCGCGCGCGCCGGGCCACCCCGAGCATTTGCACCGGGTTGCCGGCTGCCCGGCCTTGCTGCCGGAAATGGCCCGCCGCTGCGTCGGCCACGATGGCCCTTCTGGTGCTGTTGGCCGGAGGTTGTTCCGGTGGGAAACCGGTCGAGCGAAAGCCGCGCGTCGCCGTCGTGGTCAAAGCGCTGGACAGTGAGTTCTGGCTCCAGGTGAAGAACGGCGTGGAGAAGGCCGCCGCCGACAACCCCCATCTGGAAGTTTCCATTATGGCGCCGCCGCGCGAGATTGATATTGACCAGCAGGTGGCGCTACTTGAAAACCAGGTAGCCAAGAAAGTGGCCGCGCTGGTGGTGGCGCCGGCCGGCGTGGCGCAGGTGTTGCCGGTGCTCGAGCGCGCCCGCTCGGCGCAGATCGCTGTGATCCTGGTGGACACCGACGCCGCGTGGGAGGGCAAGCTCAGCTACGTCGGAACCGACAACCGGCTGGGCGGCCGCTTGGCCGGCGAACACCTGGTAAAGCGCCTGAACGGGCGCGGACGCGTCGCGCTGATTACCGGCATCCCCGGCGTGGAGGCGCACGAGGCGCGCGCCGCGGGGTTCCGCGAGGCGTTGGCCGCCGCGCCGGGCATCCGGATCGTGGCCGAGCAGCCCGCCAACAGCGAGCGCGCGCTGGCGATGAGTGTCACCGAGAACTTGCTGACTTCCCACCCGCAGTTGGATGCGCTGTTCGCCACCAGCGACCAGATGGCCCTGGGCGCGCTGGAGGCGGTTTCCGCGCGCGGCCGCGCCGGCAAGATCGAGCTGGTGGCCTTCGACGCCGGCAAGGAAGTGCTGGCGCAGATCCAGGCCGGGCGCATCGGCGCCGCGGTTGCCCAAAAGCCGTTTGAGATGGGCCGCCTCAGCGTGGATACCGCCGCGCGCGCCCTCCGCGGCGAAAAAATCGAGCGCCGCGTGGACACCGGAACGGCGCTGGTCACCGCCGCGAATGTGGCCGAGTTTCTGAAATGATTCAGATCCGAGGAGGAACATGCTGCTGGCACTGAATGGGGCGACCACCATGAAGGCCGACCTGCCCACCGATATCCGGGTCGCCCAGCAGGCCGGATTCACACACCTGGAATTGCACGCCGGCAAGCTCCGCAAATACCTGGAAACCAGCGCCGCGGCCGAGCTTGCCGAAATGCTTCAGGCCGCCAGGATCAAGCCACTCAGCATCTCGTCGCTGGACCGCCTCACCTATGCGGGTGACCAGTGGGAACGGCTGGAGCGCGAATACCGTGAGCTTTCGCGCGTGGCCGGCGAAATCGGCTGCGAAGTCATCATCGCCGGGCCTGGCGTGCGTCCCGCCGGCGCCACCGACGGCGAAGTCAAGGAAGAGACGATCAGCGTGCTCGAAGCACTGGCCGATATCGCCGCGGCCGACGGCGTGAAGCTCGGCTTCGAGTTCCAATCCTACCCGTCCTGCTCGGTGCGGACGATGGAGCACGCCTGGGAGATTGTTTCCGAGCTGGACCGCCCCGAGATCGGCCTGGTGGTGGACACTTTCCATTTCCACGTGGGCGGCTCGTCGCTGGCATCGTTGCGCCGGACCAAGGCGGCCAAGGTTTTTCTTTTCCAGGTGGGCGACTGCGACAACGCACCCGGCGGAAAAGTCCAGAGCCAGCAGCGGCTGCTGCCCGGCGAAGGCTCGGTTCCCATCCGCAAGATCTGGCAGGAGCTGAACGCGGTCGGTTTCGACCGGCTGGCGACCGTGGAAGCGCCGCGCCAGGAATACTGGGAGCGCGACCCGGCGGAGCTGGCCGCCGCGGCGCGCATTGCCCTCGAAAAATCCCTCAAAGGTTAAAGCTGGCCAAATCTAAAGCGTTGGCGTGAAACCGCGGAATTCCGGCCTTCGGGGCTGGCGTTGCGTCAACTGAACCGGATCTATTGTCAGGGCCAGTGCCATCGAAGCCCAACCGGTGGCGGCGGCCGAAATCCACTGATCCGGCCCTCCAGGGAAACCGCTCTCGAAATAGGGCATGATCGGGATGGATCGCGTCGCGACAAGCCAGGCTCCGTCTCCGCGCTGGGTCTTCAGCAGGAATTCCACCCCCCGCCTGTAAACCGGATCGCTCACGCGCAACCCTCCGCCTTGGTGGAGCGCAACCAGCGCCTGTCCGGTGGCATAGGCGTCACTTTGCAATGTTGGAAGCTGGCTCCAACCCCCGTCGGACCTCTGCTCGGACGAAAGCTGCCGGGTGGTCCGCTCGATCGCCGTGCGGTTCGCATTCGCCCAGGAAAGGCCTAACAGTTGAAAAGTTCTTTCTTCGGTCGCCTTCGGTGCAGCCTGCAGCAACCAGGCCGCCGCCCGCTCGATGCTGCGCTGGTAGTCTCGCGGATTCCCTTCGGGACTATAGATCCGAAGCGCGCGGATCCCCAGCGCTGTCGCGGTAAAGTCGCTGTATTCGCTGGGAGGGCGGTGTGACGTTGAAAGCCAGCGCCCGTCCGCGGCCTGAAGAGATTTGATGTAGAACGTAAGAGCGTCCGTCGTCATGTCGGCGGGATACTTTTCGGCCGCCATCCCCAGCAGGGTATAGGCCGCCGTATCCACGGTTCCGCCGATTCCAATTCCCTGAAGGATTTGCTCGCGCCGCAGCGCGGCAAAGCGCGCCGTCCCTTCGAGCTGCTCCCGCGCGATCTTCTCATCCACCCGAATGCCGCGCGGCCGGGCGAGCGCCACCGCCATCGCCGGCAGCGACTGGTGGTGGCAGGAGGCGCAGGCGCCCTGTTTCATGAAGATCGGGCCGGTGCGCTGTAAGAGCGCGATGCTTTTCTCCACGGCGTTTCGAACCCCCGATGCGTTCCGATCCTCCGCGAAAGCTCCGGGGACAGTCGCGACGAACCAGAGAAGGGCGGCGAGTGGGCCGGTTCCAAAGCGCATCGTTTTCTACTCCTTTGCTCCCGCCGCGAGAAGCAGCCCGACGAGTTCGGTATCGCCTCTCTTTCGGGCCAGAGCCAGCGCCGTGTCGCCGCCTGCGCTGCGCGCATTGACGTCGGCCCCCGCCGAAAGCAGAGTCCGCACATTCTCGGTGGGAACGAAGTCCGAGTAGGCGGCCCGCATTAACGGAGTATAGCCCTCTTCGTCCTTTGCATTCGGATCCGCGCCACGATCGAGCAGCGTCTTTATCATCTCCGCGGCCCTCGAGGAGGCAATCACCCAGAGCGGTGTGATTCCCCGCTTGGTGGCGATCTTCGGGTCGGCCCCGCGCTCGATCAGGAGGCTGACGCATGGCAGACAGCCGGATGCCGCGGCGGCCATCACCGCGGTGGCTCCAGTGTTTGCGCGGGCGTTCACCTCAGCGGTCCCGGTCAGAAGCAGTCGAATCGTTTCCAGGTCTCCGGCCGCGGACGCTTGCGTCAGGGCTGTCGCTCCGCTCGCGTCGCGGAGCCCGGTTTCGGCTCCCTGTTCGATCAGAAAGTTAACGATGCCGGCAGTTCCGTGGGTCCGGGCGGCAACCATCAGAGCGGTTCTGCCGTCCTTGGACTGGAGATTCACCTTAGCGCCCCGCGCCACCAGCAACCGGACCTTGCCCAGGTCCGTGGCGGCCCACATCAGCGCTGTGGCCCCCACCGCGTTTCGGGCATTCGGATCGGCGCCGGAGGAGAGCAGTAATCGCACACAATCTTCGCCGGCCTGAAGGACGGCATGCATCAGGGGCGTGGCGCCGCCTCCGCCGCGGACGTTGGCCAGTTTCTTGTCGGCGCTCAGGAGCCGGCGGACTTCGGTAGTCTTGCCCTGACGAATAGCCTGAAACAGGCGGTCTGCGCGCGCATCGGCTGCGGCCCCGATCGTGTCAAAAGGCGCGACTTCTTCCAGGGACGCCTCTGACCACACCGGGCCCTGGTCAATCCAGGCCCGGAGAACGCCAATCTCCTCGGCGCTCAAAAATCCTGTGGGAGGCATTTGGAGCCCCACTTCCGATCCGGCGAGCCGCAGGATGAACTTGCTTTCGGCGCTTCTGCCCGCAACGATCGCCGGCCCGGAGTCCCCGCCTCGCAGCGCCGCGCGGGCGATGTCGAGGCGCAGGCCGGAGATCTGCTGCGCTGGACCGTGGCAGGAGAAGCAGTGCATCTGCAGGATCGGCTTTACGTCCCGGGCAAAATCCACCCGAATCGGCGCCGGCGGCGGAAGCTTCTTTGTACCCTGCCCAAAAACCGGAACAGACAGAATCGGTAATAAACTCACGAGCACCGCGAGTAGCGGACGCTGCCCTGCCATAGCCCTCCCCAAGGTCCTTGCAGTCTGGCCGGTCCGGCCGCCCAGTGGTGCCCGGTCGAATCACGGATTCCCGAAAGCTTAGCGGCCGGTTGCCCTCAGCACGCCGTGGATAATGTCTACGATGATGCCGGTGGTGCGGTTGTAGACAACCACGTCTTCCCCGATGACTCCGCGCCGGTAGACCGGAGGAAGAGGCGGCAGGCGCCGGGCCAGGTCGGCCGGCAATGGCTGCACGCGTTTCTGCAGGCCCGGCGGAAGCGTTCCGTTGCGCTCGAGCTGCTTTTGCAGGCCCGGGGGAAGATTGCCACCGCGCTTGGCCAAGCCGGGCGGAAGGCCGGACGTGCGGTTGCCGTAGTAGTCGAGGACTACCTGGCGGTCCCGGTCTTCGAAGACCGGAACAACAACGACGCGTTGCGCGGCGTGCGGATTTCCTCCGCCCCGGTTCCCGACTCCCTGAGCATTGCCTTGGCCTTGGCCTTGGCCTTGGCCCTTCCCTTGGCCTTTCCCATTGTCATGCCCTTTGCCCTTGCCCTGCCCTTTGCCCTGAGCGAAGGCGTACTCCGGCGTGGCCCAGGCCACGGCCAGCACCAGAATCATTGCGGTTCGGATTAGATGGCGAAACATCGGATACCTCCACCCATAAGCATACGTCCAAAAAGGCCGCGCTCCGTCAATTTCCGATGCGAGTTTCGAAACTCTTGATGTAAGGGACCGCCCAGTCCAGGTGGTCGGTCTGGATGGCGTCGGCGCCGCGATAGAGCAGCGCCTGGAACGCATCGAATCGCTGGCGCTCCTCCAGGTTCAGCGAATTGGTGAAAACCCGGACGCCGGCGCGGCGCACCAAGCCGACGTTGCCGGGAGTCAGGTACTTCATCGGCAGCTCCATCAGCGTCAGGCGGGCTTCGAGGAACAGCGGGATCAGCGACTCCGGCTCGTCGTCATTGATCGCGCCCATGATGTGGATGTCGGGCCCGGCGCGGCGCAGCTCGGCCGCCCACTGGGGCGTGCGCGCGACGATGTAGGCGCGGTCGGCGGCGCCCACTCGCTGCACCTCGCGCGCCAGCAGGAACGCCGGCCCGGTCTTGTGGTCAATGTAGGTGATGGCGCGGTCTTTCAGAAAGTCGAGCGTCTCTTCCAGCGTCAGGATGCGCAGGTCGCGGTGCGCCGGAAACCGCGGCAGATTGATGCGCAACTCGCGTACCTGGGCGAGCGTGAGCTGTTCGATCGCCTCCGGCCGGCCCGTCAGCCGATCGAGCGTGCTGTCGTGAAACACCACCCAGCGCCCGTCGCGCGTGTAGCGCGCGTCAATCTCGATGATGTCGGCCCCCATCCCCACGGCCTGTTGAAACGACGGGATGGTGTTCTCCGGCGCGTGCAGCGGCGCGCCCCGATGGCCGCACACCATCACCCTCTTGAACGCGGGGTTGGCCAGCGTCGCCTTGATGCTCGGCGCCTGCGCCGGAACGGCGACGGCGCCCAGAAGAATGCCCAGAGCAAGTCGCAACATGGGTCGTAACATGGGTCGTAACATGGGTGCGATTATAATGTCTTCATGCCGCCGCGTGTCCGCTTTGCGCCCAGCCCCACCGGGCAACTTCACGTGGGAAACGCCCGCACCGCCCTGTTCAACTGGCTGTTTGCCCGCGGGCAGGGCGGCGCGTTCGTGCTGCGCGTCGAAGATACCGACGTCGAGCGCTCCGAGGCGCGCTTCGAGCCGCAACTGATGGCCGACCTGCGGTGGCTGGGCCTCAATTGGGACGAGGGTCCTGACATCGGCGGTCCACACGGCCCGTACCGCCAGTCGGATCGGCTGGCGCTCTACCAGGAGTCGGCGAAAAAGCTGGTGGCCTCCGGTGCGGCGTATTACTGCTTCTGCACGCCGGAGGCGCTCGAAGCGGACCGCCGCGCGGCGCAGGCCGAAAGCCGCCAGCCGATGTACGTGGGCCGCTGCCGCGCCGTCACGCAGCAAGACGCGGCAGATCGCCGCGATCGCGGCGAGCCGGCCTCCGTACGCCTGAAGATTCCGCCGCGGCCGATCCGCTTCCACGACCTGGTTCACGGCGCCATGGAGTTCTCACACGAAGTGATCGGCGATCCCATCCTGCTGCGCTCCGACGGCACGCCCGCCTACAACTACGCCGTGGTCATTGACGATACGCTGATGGAGATCACCCACGTCATCCGCGGCGACGACCACCTCTCCAACACGCCGCGGCAGGTGGCGGTTTACGAAGCGCTGGGCTGGAAAACGCCGGAGTTTGCGCACCTCTCCACGATTCTCGGCAGCGACTACACGCGCCTGAGCAAGCGCCACGGCGCCACGGCGGTGTCCCACTTCCGCGAGATGGGCGTTCTTCCCGAGGCGCTGGTGAATTACCTGGCGCTGCTCGGCTGGTCGGCCGGTGACACCAACCGCGAGATTTTTTCGCCCGGCGAGCTGATGGAGGCGTTCCGGCTCGGCCAGGTTTCGAAAAGCTCAGCCGTGTTCAATCCCGAAAAACTGAGCTGGCTGAACCGGCACTACCTGAAGCAGGCCGATCCGGCGCGGGTGCTGGAGCTGGCCGTGCCCGTTTTTCAGGAAGCCGGGCTGGTGGGAGAAACGGTGGACATCGCCACGCGCGAGTGGCTGCGCTCGGTTGTGGAAACCGTGCTGCCCTCAGTGGACCACCTCAGCCAGTTGCCGGCGCGCGCCGACCTGATCTTCGAGTATGACGCGCGCACCGCCATCCAGTTTCCCGCCAACCGCGAAGTGCTGGCCGCCGAGGGCGCCGGCGAAGTGCTGGCCAGTTTCCTCGACCAGGCCCTCGGCGATGGCGAGCTTTCCAATGACCGCTTCAAGCAGATCATGGCTGCGGTGAAGCAGCAGACCCGGCAGAAGGGCAAGCAACTGTTTCACCCGGTGCGCGTGGCCATCACCGGCTATCCGTCGGGTCCGGAGCTGGACAAGCTGATTCCCATCTTCGAAGCCGGCAGCCGGTTGACGCTGCCGCGCCCGGTGAAGAGCACGCGGCGGCGCCTCGAGGAATTCGCCCGCGAGTTCCGAAAATAACCGCCGACTGGTTACTGCTACTGTTTTTTTCGCTGCCGCAGCGCTTCAAACAGAACGATGCCGGCGGCAACCGAGACATTCAGCGACGCGATCTTGCCCGCCACCGGGATCGAAGCCAGAAAGTCGCAGTTGTTGCGCGTCTGCTCATGCAACCCGCGCCCCTCGGCGCCGAAAGCCAGCACCGTCGGCCCGGTCATATCAATCTCGAAGAAGCTTTTGTCGCCGCGCTCGTCGAGGCCGGTGATCCAATAGCCGCGCCGCTTCAGATCTTCGAGCGCCCGGTTGAGGTTGGTGACGCGCGCCACCGGAAGGTACTCGAGCGCGCCGGCGGCGGCCTTGGCGGCCGCCGGTGTCAGCCCGGCGGCGCGGCGCTCGGGAATCACCAGCGCGTCGGCGCCCGCGGCGTGCGCGCTGCGGATGATGGCCCCCAGGTTGTGCGGGTCCTCAATGCCATCCAGGGCCACCAGCAGGCCGGGATGGGCCAGGCCCTCGATCACATCTTCCAGGTCTACGTAGCTTTTTGCGGCGGCCACCGCCACGACGCCCTGGTGCACCGTGTCGGACGCCAGCCGGTCGAGCTGCCCGCGCGACTCCTGCAGCACCGGAACGCCGGCACGGCGGCATAGCTCGATGATGTCGCGCAACCGCCCCGAAGGCCCGGCCTGGACGTGCACGCGATCGAGCGGGCGCCCGGCGCGCAACGCTTCGCGGACCGCGTGAATCCCGGCAATGATTGACATGGATTAGAGTGGGATTGCTGGCGCCGAAGGCGCCATCCTTCATTTTTAGCTCTTAACTCTTAACTCATAACTCTTAAC
>JBKKAI010000382.1:0-7361 GCA_046714815.1 Terriglobia bacterium
GTTTACTTCTGAGTCAGTTACAGAAGGCCACCCCGATAAAATTGCTGACCTGGTTTCCGATTCCGTGCTGGACGCGATCCTCGACCGGGACCCGGAAGCGCGTGTGGCATGCGAGTGCCTCCTGACCACGGGGCTGGCCTTGATTGCCGGCGAAATCACCACTCACGCGACGGTGGACTACCCGGCCGTTGTTCGCAACGCCATCAAAGACGTTGGCTACACCGATGCCTGCTTCGGCTTCGACTACGAAACCTGCGGAGTCCTCACCTCGATCCACGAACAGTCCCCGGACATCGCCAGGGGAGTGAATCCCGGCGGAGCCGGCGACCAGGGGTTGATGTTCGGCTACGCCTGCGATGAGACCGACGAATTGATGCCGCTGCCCATCACGCTGGCGCACAAGCTGGCCCGCCGGCTGGCACAGTGCCGCAAAGAGGGCCTGCTCGACTTCCTGCGCCCCGACGGAAAGTCCCAAGTGACGGTGCTCTACGAGGGCGGCCGGCCGGTGCGCGTGGATACCGTTGTCGTCTCCACCCAGCACTCCGACAGCATTCACGAAAAGGCGTTGAAGGAGGCGGTGATCGAGCACGTGATCCACGCGGTGATCCCCGCTCATTTGCGCGACGCGAGCCTTCAGTACCACGTGAACCCGACCGGGCGCTTTGTTCGCGGCGGCCCGCACGGCGACACCGGCCTGACCGGCCGCAAGATCATCGTGGACACCTACGGCGGCGTGGGGCACCACGGCGGCGGCGCTTTCTCCGGCAAGGACCCCTCGAAGGTGGACCGCTCGGCCTCCTACATGGCCCGCTATATCGCCAAGAACCTGGTGGCGGCCCACCTGGCAAGCCGCGCCGAAGTCCAGCTCGCATATGCCATCGGCGTGGCCGAGCCGGTTTCGGTGATGGTGAACACCTTCGGCACCGGCGTCATTGACGAAGACCGCTTGGTGGACCTGGTCCGCGATAACTTCCCGCTTACACCCCTGGGGATTATTGACCACCTCAAGCTGCGCCGCCCCATCTACCGGAAGACGGCATCGTACGGCCACTTCGGCCGCTCCGAGCCGGAGTTCACCTGGGAGCGCACGGATAAGGCCGGCCAGCTCTCGAACGCCAACGGCGTCGCGGCGACCGCACAAACTCGATAAACAGGGAGCGATCAGGAACCAGGAGTCGGGAGTCGGAAGGCGTTGTGACATTCGCTTCCCGCTTTTCTCCATCTCATTTTAGGAAAACGAATCATGTCCTCTACCGCATCAAAAATCGTCGGTGATATTCACGATCCCGCCCTGGCCGACCAGGGCCGCAGGCGCATCGAGTGGGCCAACCAGTCCATGCCCGTGCTGCAGTTGATCCGCAAGCAGTTCATCAAGGGGCAGCCGCTGGCCGGCATCCGCATCTCGGCCTGCCTGCACGTCACCACCGAAACGGCCAACCTGGCGATCGCCATGCGGGACGGCGGCGCCAACGTGGTGCTGTGCGCCTCGAACCCGCTCAGCACCCAGGATGACGTGGCCGCGGCGCTGGCGCGCGACTTCAACATTCCCGTCTATGCCATCAAGGGCGAAAACAACGACACGTATTACTCGCACATCAACGCGGCGCTGGATCACAAGCCGCAGATCACCATGGACGACGGCGCCGACCTGGTGACCATCGGCATCACCAAGCGCCCCGAGGCCATCGCCGAAACCATCGGCGGCACAGAGGAAACCACCACCGGCGTCATCCGCCTGCGCTCGATGGCCAGGGACGGCGTGCTGCGCTACCCGGTGATCTCGGTGAACGACGCCGACACCAAGCACTTGTTTGACAATCGCTACGGCACCGGCCAGTCCACCATTGACGGCATCCTGCGGGCCACCAACCTGCTGCTGGCCGGCCTGAAGATCGTGGTGGCCGGCTACGGCTGGTGCGGCCGCGGCGTGGCCCTGCGCGCGCGGGGGCTCGGCGCCGACGTGCTGGTCACCGAGGTCAACCCCACCCGCGCGCTCGAAGCGGTGATGGACGGCTATCGCGTGATGTCCATGGGCGAGGCCTCCCGCATCGGCGACATCTTCATCACCCTCACCGGCAACAAGAGCGTGCTGACCCGCGAGCACTTCGAGAACATGAAGGACGGCGCGGTGCTGGCCAACTCCGGACATTTCAACGTCGAGATTGACATCCCCGCGCTCGAGAGGATGTCTTCCGGCAAGCGCCGCATCCGCGAATTCGTGGATGAATACGCCATGCGCGACGGCCGAAAGCTCTACCTGCTCGGCGAGGGCCGCCTCATCAACCTGGCCGCCGCAGAGGGCCATCCCGCCTCGGTGATGGACATGAGCTTCGCCAACCAGGCCCTCTCGGTCGAGTACCTGGTGAAGAACGCCGCCCAACTCGAGAAGAAGGTCTATCCCGTCCCGGAGTACATTGACAAGAGCGTCGCCAAACTCAAGCTGGAGTCCATGGGTTTGAAGATTGACCGCCTGTCGCCCGAGCAGGAAACCTACCTGGCCTCCTGGTCGGAAGGCACGTAAAAACAATTATGAGTTATGAATTATGAGTTAAGAATTTAACAACTCATGTTTCGGAGCAATTCATAATTCATAATTGTTGTTATGGACGACTACGCGCAGTGGGCCCTGGATCAGGCCGAAACGCTCGGCGCGGCATATGCCGACGTGCGGGTGATTGACACGCGCGAGCGCTACGTCTCCACTAAAAACGGCAAAGTGGGCCAGGCGGCCGTGGGGGAGACGCTGGGGCTGGGCATCCGCGTGATCGCCGGCGGCGCCTGGGGCTTCGCCTCCACCGATTCCCTGACGCGCGAAAAGATCGAAGCCACCGCGGCGCGCGCCGTCTCGATCGCCCGCGCATCGGCCATGGTGAAGAAGCGCGACGTCGAACTGGCGCCGGAAAACAAAGTCACCGCCGTCTGGGACACCCCGCTCGAAAAAGATCCGTTCGCGACCACCATTGACGAAAACATCGGACTGCTGCTGAAGGTGGACGCCGAGTTGCGCCGCGTCTCCGGCGTCACGCTGGCCGAAGCCGCGCTCCATTTTCGCCGCCAGGAGCAGCTCTTCATGAGCACCCTCGGCTCGGTGAGCCGCCAGACGCGCGACCTCACCGGCGGCGGTTACGCGGCCTAGGCCTTCGCCGGCAACGATATCCAGAAGCGTTCCTACCCCAACTCCTTCGGCGGGCAGTTCCAGCTCCGCGGCTACGAGCTGATTGACGAACTGAAGCTGGTGGAGAACGCCGCGCGCGTCGCGGAAGAGGCCGTGGCCCTGCACCGTGCCGACCAGTGTCCCGAGGGCGTGCGCGACCTGGTGCTCGACAGCTCGCAGCTCGCCCTGCAGATTCATGAGTCGGTGGGCCATCCCATCGAGCTCGACCGTGTGCTGGGCACCGAGGCGAACTTCGCCGGCATGAGCTTCCTCACGCTCGACAAGCTCCGCAACCTGCGCTACGCCTCCGACATCGTCAACGTAGTGGCCGACGCGCGCCTCGATCACGGCCCCGGCCTCGGCACCTTCGGCTACGACGACGAGGGCGTGCCCGCGCAGTGCACCGACATCATCCGCGACGGCCGCTTCGTCGGCTACCTGACCTCGCGCGAGACGGCCCATGAGGTGGGCGAATCGCGCTCCAACGGCACCATGCGCGCCGACGGCTGGAACCGCATCCCGCTCATCCGCATGACCAACATCAGCCTGCTGCCGGGCGATCGCACCCCCGGCGAGCTGATCGGCTCCACCGGCGACGGCATCTACATGGAGACCAACCGAAGCTGGTCCATTGACGACAAGCGCTACAACTTCCAGTTCGGCTGCGAGCTCGGCTGGGAAATCAAGAACGGCAGGAAGACGCGGATGCTCAAGAACCCCAGTTACGGCGGCATCACCACCGAGTTTTGGAATTCGTGCGACGGCATCTGCAACCGCGACCACTGGGTGCTGTGGGGCACGCCCAACTGCGGCAAAGGCCAGCCGCAGCAGACCATGGGCACCGGCCACGGCGCTTCGCCGGCGCGCTTCCGTAACGTGAAAGTGGGCGTCGCCTACTCCGGGTGAGCTTTTGAACACCAGCCGCTGCCAGGAAATCTTCGAGAAGGTCCGCAAAGCCAGCGACGCCGACGAAACCGAGGCGATGATCGGCGGCGGCGCGCACGCCCTCACCCGCTTCGCCAACAACGTCATCCATCAGAATGTGGCCGAAGAGGGATACCTGCTCTCGGTGCGGACGGTGTACGGCGGCCGGACGGCGCGCGCCACCACCAACAAGTTCGACGACCAGTCCATCCGGCGCGTGGTGGCCGATTCGGCGGCCGTGGCGCGGCAGCAGCAGCCCGACCCCGATCTGCCGCCGATGGCCGCGCCGGCCGAGTGCCGCCGCGTCGAACGTTTTTTTCCCGGCACGGCAGAGCTGACGCCCGAGGCCCGCGCCACCGGCGTCAAAAAGGCCGTGGACATCGCCGAGCGCCACGGCCAGACCGCCGCCGGAATCTTTTCCAGCGGCTCGAACATGCAGGCGATTCTGAACTCGCGCGGCCTGTTCGCTTTCCACGAGGAAACCCACAGCGAGTTCTCGATGACCGCCATGGCCGCCACCAGCTCCGGATGGGCCAAGGCCAACTCTCCCGACGTGGGGCGCCTGCCGGTGGAAGAGCTGGCCGCCCGCGCGTCTTCGAAGGCGGCGCTCAGCGCCGACCCGCTGGAACTCGCGCCGGGCCGCTACACCGTGATCCTCGAGCCGGCCGCGGTGCTCGATCTGATCGGCTTCATGTTCTACGATTTCGCCGGCCGCGCCATCCTCGACAAGCGCAGCTTCCTCACCGGCCGCGTCGGCGCGCAACTCTTCGGCGACAATGTCACGATCGCCGATGACGTTTACCATCCGCTGCAGTCCGGCGCGCCCTTCGACGGCGAAGGCGTCTGCCGCAAGGCGGTGACCCTGGTGGACCGCGGCAAGATCGCCAACGTCGTCTATTCCCGCCAGACCGCGCAAATGATGGCCGCCGAGCCGACCGGCCATGGCTTCCCGCTGCCCAACGAATTCGGCGAGGCGCCGATGAACATCGTCGTTACCGGCGGCGACGCCCCAGGGGAAGCCTCAGTGGACTCCTCAGTGGACTCGATGATGGCCTCGACCGGGCGCGGCATTCTGGTGACCCGCCTCTGGTACATCCGCGAAGTGGACCCCTACCAGAAAATCCTCACCGGCATGACGCGGGACGGCACTTTCCTGATCGAGGACGGCAAGCTGCGCCGCGGCCTGCTCAACTTCCGCTTTAACGAAAGCCTCATCGAGATGCTCAGCAAGGTGGAGATGCTCGGCGTCCCGGAGCGCGCCGCCGGCGAAGAGTCCTTCGAGATGGTGGTGCCCGCGATGAAAGTCCGCGACTTTAACTTCACCGAAGTCACCCGCTTCTAACCCGGATTATTCATGGATCTTGACGGCTCTGGTTTGGAGTGCGGTGGCTTGCCACCGCTTTTCCGCGCGGAAGCTTGCTTCCGCGCAGGCTAATGTGGCCCGGTGAAAACTGGACGGGCTGCGCGGCCACCCGTCCTGCGGTCGCGGCAAGCCGCGACTCGCTTCAAAGCGGTGGCAAGCCACCGCACTCCATAGGTTCAGGGCTATAGCCAGCTCGATTATCGGCCAGGTGATGACTACATCGAGCGGCGGATTGACAACCGTCAATCGAAGCGGGAGTTTGCGCTCTATCGTCATGGTGGACTTATGCGTTTCTCCTTTCCGAAGTGTATCGTGGCCGGCCGCCAGGTGGCGGGATCGCTGCCGATCCCGTGCTTGGGGCTGAAGATCTCGAGGCGCTCCGGCGTGACCTCGACGAGAAGGTAGCTCGCGTCGCGGTCGGGCCAGAACGCTTCCCATCCGTCTTTCCACCGCTTTCGCTTTTCCGCCTTGTCGTTCACCAGGCGCGCCCGCCCCAAAAGCGTCACGTAGCCCTGCTCCGGCGAGTGGGCGTCGAAGTAGTGAAGGGTGACACGGGGCTGTTTGCGGATCTGCCCAACTTTCCGGCTCTTCGGATTCGTGGCGAACCAAACGGCCATCCGCTCGTCGGGCGGAAACGCATCCACGGTCCTCGCCTGCGGGCGGCCGGACGCATCAACGGTGATCACGGCGCAGTAGCGCACGGCCTGCATGATCTGGCGGGCCGCGTTGAGGATTACCTGCCGGCGAGCCTCGGCGGCCTGAAGCGTGCGCTCCGGGTTGCCGTCCGAGCCGCGGTTCGACTGGGCGTATGCGGAACCACAGAACCCGATCGAAAGACCGAGCACGATCGCGACACGAACCGGCATCTTACAGGACCGAAGCGAGCTCGCGGAGTGGCTTGCCGAGTGACTCGGCGACGCCGGGATGGGTGAGGTTGCCGCGGTGGGTGTTGACGCCCTGCGCCAGCGCGGGGCTGCCCTGCACGGCCGCTTCCAGGCCCTTTTGCGCCAGCCGGAGCACGTAAGGGAAAGTGGCGTTGGTCAGCGCGAAAGTGGAAGTGCGCGGAACGGCGGCGGGCATGTTGGTGACGCAATAATGGATCACGCCGTCCACCTCGAACACGGGGTCGGTGTGGGTGGTGGGCCGCGTGGTCTCGAAGCAGCCGCCCTGGTCCACGGCCACATCCACGACGACGGCGCCGCGCTTCATCGTGGAGATCATCCTGCGCGTCACCAGCTTGGGAGCGGCGGCGCCGGGCACCAGCACGCCGCCGATCACCAGGTCGGCGCGGCGCACGGCTTGGCTGATGTTGATGTAGTTGGAAAACAGCGTGGAGATCTGGTTGCCGAAAATGTCGTCGAGGAAGCGCAGCCGCGGCATGCTCCGGTCCACGATGGTGACGCTGGCGCCGGTGCCCACCGCCATTTTGGCGGCGTTCAGGCCGACCACGCCGCCGCCGATAATCAGCACCTCGGCCGAGGGCACGCCCGGCACGCCACCCAGCAGAATCCCGCGCCCGCCGTACGGCTTTTCCAGGTACTGCGCGCCCAACTGCACGGCCATGCGGCCGGCGACTTCGCTCATCGGCGTCAGCAGCGGCAGCGAGCCGTCCTCTTCGCGGATGGTTTCATAGCCGATGGCGGTGACCTTCTCGTCGAGCAGCGTCTGGGTCAGCAGCGGCAGCGGCGCCAGGTGCAGGTAGGTGAACAGCACCAGGCCCTCGCGCAAAAAGCCGAATTCACTGCCCTGCGGCTCCTTGACCTTGACCACCATGTCCGCCCTGTGCCAGAGGTCGAGCGCGGCGTCCACCATTCCGGCGCCCGCCTCTTCGTATTCGCTGTCGCGGATGGAACTGCCGAGGCCCGCGCCGCGCTCGACCAGAACGCGGTGGCCCTCCTCCACCAGCGCATGGACGCCGCC
>JBKKAI010000383.1:0-2718 GCA_046714815.1 Terriglobia bacterium
CGCTCGACCTGCTGGCGTTTGAAAACGGGCGCCCGGACCTGCTGCTCGATTACAAGGCAACCCAAGTGGATGCCGCCGGGCTGGAAAAGGAAACCGCGCACTACCGCATTCAGATGCTGCTGTACGCGCTGCTGGTGGAGTCGGCCTACGGAGCCTTGCCGCGCGAGGTGGTGCTGTTCTTCCTGACGCCCGGAGTCGCCCGCGCGATCGAAACCACGCCGGAAGCATTGGCGGAAGCGCGCCAGGTCCTCAGCGACTTCTTTGAGGCGCAGCGCACCCAGGCGTTTCCGCCGGTGGTCGCCGATCATTGCTTCGGCTGCGGCTTCCGCGGGAACTTGTGCAAGGCGCCGTTCCTTGCAGCCTCACGGAACGTCGAAGGCTGAGGATCCTGGGAGCGCGGGCATCCTGCCCGCCCTCCGAGCTCCCGTCTGCCCTACTTCTTGAATGCCAGCCAGCCGAAGGCCTGCGGCACGTGAAAATTGGGCTGTGGCGTATACGTCGGTTGCCAGCTCATGGCGCGCGGCGGCGGGCCGTGCTCCCATCGGAAAAAGTTCAGTCGCCAGCGCGTGCCGGGCGTCGGCGGCGCCACCCCGAAGGCCTTCAGCGGAATCGCTATTTCCGCCCACCAGGTCTGGCCGCCGGAATCAATACGCGCGATGCTGCGAAAACCGGAATCCCACTTGGCGTCGTGATTCTTCGGGCTGGCCTCGCGGTCAATGTGCAGGTCAATCCACTGGCCCATCGGGCTCACCTGGAATTCCTTGTAGCGCATCAGGTCGCCGGGATTCGCGGCGATGAAGACCTCGGCCACATCGGAAATCGCCCACAGGCGATCGGTTTCTTTTTCGGCCTGCGGATCGGGGCTGATGGTCAGCGAATCATAGGCGCAACTGAACAGCAGCCACAGCGCGTCGGTTGTCCAAACAGAGCGTACGGTAGTCAGGTTGCCGACCAGCAGATCGCCCCGCCAGTCGTGCTGGAAGGCGATCGGGCGCGCCTTCTTCCACATGAGCTTGTCCGGCCGGCCATCCAGCGTTGCCTCTCCCTTCCAGAACATCGCTTCGATGGTGTCCTGGGTCTTCACATCGCGCTGCGCTCCGGAGGCGCCCGGGAGCAGCAGGCAAACAGCGACGATCAGAAACGTCCACCGGGAGCGCATGGGCGGAGTATACAACGGATGCGAAATGCGGAATGCGGAATGCGGAATCGGAAGGGCCGGCGTGCCTGTGGTATAAACCTAAGGGTGGGCATCCGCAGACGAGAGTTTCTGAAGCGCAGCGCCGCTGGAAGCTTGGCCGTGCCCGCCGCGGCCGACCTGTTCGCTCGTTCGCAATCCGAAATCCGCGGTCAGCAATCAGACGAGCCGCAATACAAGATCGTCACTCCGCATGAATCGTCCGGCACGTTGGGAATGCCCGGCCTCTACCCCGGCCGCATGGTGGACGTGCACGCCGCGGCCGCGATTGACCCGGAAAGCGACCGGGTGAACCGCGCCCTTCTGCGGCGGATGGTCGAGCGCGGCATGATGACACTGGCCGGAACGAAAAGCGCGCCGGAGGCGTGGCGCAAGTTTTTCGGCAAAGAAGACGTGGTGGGCGTGAAGGTCAATGCCTCGGGCGCGCCCGGCTGCGTCTCTTCGCCGGAGCTGGTCAACGAAGTGATTGCCGGGCTGGAATCGGCGGGCGTGGCGCTGCCCAACATCTATCTGTATGAGCGGCCCAGCCAGCAGGTGGACCTGGTGGGATACCAGATGTGGGTCCCCGACGGCGTCCACGTGCTGGGGGTGGAGCGGCGCCAGGCCGAAGCGGCCAACTATGACCAGGATGTCTACGTGGAGACAAGTTTCTTCGGCGAAGAAAACACGCGCTCGCACCTGGTCCGCCTGGTTTCCCAAAAGCTCACCAGGATCGTGAACGTGCCGAACCTCAAGGACCACAGCGCCGCAGGCGTCACCGGCGCGCTGAAAAATATCGCCTACGGCTCGTTCAGTAACGTGGCGCGCTCGCACCGCAATTCCAAAACCCACACCCGCACATTCATCGGCAAGCTTTGCACGGTGGAGCCGCTGCGCTCGCGCACCGTTCTGCATATCCTGGACGGGTTGCGCGCCGTATACCACGGCGGCCCGTTCGCGGCTACACGGCGCTTCCTCTGGTACCCGGCCAGCTTGTGGTTCGGCACCGATCCGGTGGCCATGGACCGCCAGGTGCTCGAAGTGGTGGAGGCCAAGCGGCTCAAGGAGGGCGGCGTTTCGCTGTGGGACCGCGACCCCGCGAAACTCGGCGACGACCGCAGCGGCTGGCAGTCGGACCCCAGGCGCAACCGCTTTATCCGCGAGCCGGGTCACATCGAGTACGCCGCCGGCCTGGGGCTGGGCGTGTACGACCCGGAGAAAATCAAGGTCGCGAAGGTGTCTATATGAGCGCGGCGCCGTGGCCCACTTACCGAGGCAATGCGGCGCGCACAGGCGCCACGCCGGCGCGCGCGCCTTCCGGCCCGGGCCGCCCGAAGTGGACCTTTCGCGCGTCGTTCGGTATTCGATCCTCGCCCTCCCTGGTCGACGGGGCGCTCTACTTCGGCAGACTGGACGGCAAGCTTTACGCGGTGGATGCCGCCGACGGCGGCGAGCGATGGTCGCTCGCGACCGCGGCGCCGATTTACTCCGCTCCGGCCATCGCCGCCGGCCTGGTGCTGGTAGGCTCTGACGACGGCCATCTC
>JBKKAI010000384.1:0-3558 GCA_046714815.1 Terriglobia bacterium
CTGGGGGCAGAAACCCGCCTCGAACCGGCGGGCGTTGTGGCGGCGGGCCTGGGGGTCGGGGTTGCGCGGGGGGGGTGGGAAGATCCCCAGACGCACAAGCTGGGCGCGGTATTCGTAGCGGGTATTCACCGTGGCCACCGGGGCATCTTCCAGCTCCATCCGCACGCGACTGACCTGGTGCTGCAGGCGTTCGCCGATGCCGGTGGCGGCGTACTCCTCCATTTTCATGGCTCGGTCGGCGGCCGCGCCGGCCTTGCCGGCCGCGCGCTCGCTGCTCGATGACCGGGCGCTATCGTCCCGCGCCTGCGGCTCCGCGGCGGGCGCTTGCTGCGAGCGCTTTCCCGGCGTGATGATCGGCTGCGGGGGAGGCGGCGGGACCCGCTCACGGAAGAACACCGCGCTGATAATTCCAAGGTTGTCGGTCTTGCCCAGCCATTGTCCGTAGGACTGTTCCTCGGAAGTGAAGTAAAAGCGGCGGGCCTGCTCCATGTTTGTCTGCCAGCCACTGATGGTGACGGTTTCATAGGGCCCGAGGACCCACTTTTGCGCTCTCGCGGCATTGGTGCGGCTGGCGTCAATGGTGTTCAGTCCATCCACCGACAGAGCCACGGCCACGCGCACCCCCAGCGGGTTGTGCAGCCGGATGGAATACTCTTTGCCCTTCAGCGCCTCGACGTAGCGGCTGCTCTGGGCGGAATAAACCGGGACAGGGCGTCCATCTACCAGGATTTCGGCGCGGAACCCGCCGGTGGTGGCGCAGGCCGGAACCGTGGCCAGGGCCAGGAAAATGCTCAAAGCGGCTAACTTGCGGTACATGTTGATCCTCCTCACGATAAGAACGGAGGAGGACCGGTGATCTTGCACGGCCTTTGGGACTTACTTCTGGTAGGCGCTCGGCCGCTGCTGGCGGTTCAGGGTATCGTTCCAGTCACCGATCCAGTCTTCGCGGAAGCGCTTGCTGAGGTCGAGGTCGGCCACCGCCACGGCGGGCCCTTTTTCCTTGGCTGCCGAGGCCAGCACGCGGCCCACCGGGTCAATGATCTCGCTTTCGTAGTCGTAGCCGGAAGTGGCCAGGTAGACGCCGTTCTCCATGGCGCGTGCGCGGATCAGTGTCTGGCGGCCGCCCCAGATGGGCATCAGGATCAGCTCGGCGCCATTCAGCGCCAATTCGCGCGCGGCCTGGGGAAACGAGGCGTCGTGGCAGATCAGCATTCCCACGCGGCCGAAATCGGTCGTGAAGACCGGGAAGCCGCTGCCCGGGGAGATGCCGCGTGACACTTCCTCAAAGGGCAACTGCACTTTGCGGTACTTGCCGGCGATGCGGCCCTGGCGGTCGAGCAGCACGCCGGTATTGAAGATGTCGCGGCCCTCGCGCTCGACCATGCTGAAGGCGATCCAGGCGCGGCTGCGCCGGGCCTGTTCGCCCATGCGCTCGGTGGTGGGGCCGGGGATCGGCTCGGCCTGCTCATCGAGCTCGCCGCGGGCGCCGACACGATTGATCATCTCGCCCAGCAGGATCACGTCGGGATGGTGCTCGGCGGCCACGCGCTCGACGTATTCGGCGAAGCGCTCCACCGACTCGAGCCCGTTGCGCGAGCCCCTCGGGCGCAGCCACACAGTGGCCACGCGCACCTTGCGCGGCGCGGGCGCCGCGGCGCGCGTGAGGCTGACGTCCTCCCAGGCGACTTGTCCGGTGGCGGTCCATTGCAGCACCAATTCCACCTCGACGGCGCGGGTTTTCGGCGGCGCTTCGACCACGCGGTCGAACTCCAGCGTGCCGGCCGGCCCTTTTCCGCGAGAATTCCAGACATAGGTGGGGGCGACCGCCTCGCCGTAATCGCCGCGCCAGCGCAGTTGCACGCCGACCGATTCACCCGGGTCGGCCACATCGCGCGCCACCGCCCGCGCGCGGAAGCGATAGAACGCGCCCGGATCAATGCCCTCGATCCGCGTGCGCCACCCTCCGTAAGCGTGGGCCTTTCCGCCGGCCGCCAGCTTCAGCGAGTAGCCGCCGCCGGCGCGCGCCGCCGCCTGGGCGGCGGGCGCGTTTTGCTCGCGCGGCGCGAACGCCTTCCAGGCAGCCGCGTCGCCTGGCGCGAGTTCCTGGCCGGCAAGGGGGGCGGCCGCCAATAGGGCCATGACAAGGCTGACAAGTGGGTAAAAATGCTTACCGGCGCGCATGTTAGAATCGGCCTCCGTATGAAGCTGAGAATCGCGTTCCTCCTATTGTACGCCGCTTTGCCGGCGCCGGCGCAGGACTCCCGGCAAGGCCGGCGGGTTATTGACGCGCACGGGCACGTCGGCATGCCCGGCGACTCGCTCGACCTGGCGAAGACGGTGGACCTGGCCATTCGCGTGATGGATGCCAACGGCATCACCGCGACGGTGGATTTCAGCGGTGGCTCGGGCGAACCGCTGAAGAAGAAGATCGCTTTCTATAACGAGCGCTATCCGGGCCGCTTTGTCGCCTGCGTCAACATCCCCTGGAACCGGATTGACGAGCCGCAGTTTTCCAAGCTGGCGCTGGGGATCGTGGAGACGGCCTACAAGGACGGCGCCCGCTGCGTGAAGGTGTTCAAGAGCCTGGGGCTGGGCGCGCGGGATTCCTCGGGGCGCCTGGTCCGCATTGACGATCCCCGCGCCGACGCGGTGTGGGGCAAGGCCGGCGCGCTGCGCATTCCGGTATTCATCCACAGCGGCGACCCGGCGGCGTTTTTCCGGCCACCCACGCCTGACAACGAGCGCTACGCCGAGCTCGGCGTCCACCCGGAATGGAGCTTCTACGGCGAAAAATGGCCGGCCCGCGAGGAGATCCTCGGCCAGTTGCTGCGCGTGGTGGCCCACCATCCCGAGACCGATTTTGTCGGCCTGCACTTCGGCAACAACCCCGAAGATCTCCGCTGGGTCGCGCGGGTGATGGACCGCTTTCCCAACTATCACCTGGACCTGGGCGCGCGCGTTGGCGAAATCGGCCGGCACAACCCGGACGAACTGCGCGCCCTGATCGTGCGCTACCAGGACCGCGTGACTTTCGGTTCCGACACGGCCTACAGCGGCGATCACCTGACGCTGGGCGTTCCCGAGCCGCGCTCCAAGACGATCGAGGAATCGCGCGAGTTCTTCCGCCGCCACTGGGAGTTCTTCGAGACCAACCACCGCGGCATCGAGCATCCCAGCCCGATTCAGGGCAACTGGAAGGTCAACGCCATCGGCCTGCCGCCTCCGGTCCTGCGAAAGATTTATCGGGAAAACGCGATGCGCCTGGTCCCGGGCTTGAAATAGCTCCTCACCTGCACCGCGTGCAGTTACAAGCTTAGCCCAGAGATAATCCGCGCCCGGTGCTGGGCTTGCGATAGCGGTTCTTCTTTCGCCACTTCTCGTAGTTCTTGAGGAGGGTCTTCATGCTGTTGTTGAGTTGAGACGCCTTCGCGATTCCTGCTCCCTTTTCCTCAGAACGCGGCCGGTCCTTGGAGAGATCATCCGGCATACCGCCGCAATTCGCAATCGAGGAGCCGCCCTCACCAGGTGAGGCGCAGGGTCAACTGCAGCTCGCGCGGG
>JBKKAI010000385.1:0-3775 GCA_046714815.1 Terriglobia bacterium
CGGTCGGCGACCTGTGCGAGCTGTCCGGGGCTCACCAGGACCAGGCCGCGGTTGCCGGGCTCATCCGAATACGGATCGAGCAGCGCAGCGCCGCGCGAGCCGAGTGCGCCATCAATCACCATCTTGATCGAGCGCACCGTCAGGCGCCCGCCGCCCAGGCCGACCTCGGGGCCGCGCTTGAAATATTCGTCGAGCGTCGAGCCGGCGCCGCCGATCATGGCGTAGATGCGCAGCGGCAGCGCGCTTTCTCCCGCCAGCTCCTTGTAGGCCTGGATCACCTCGAGCGAGACGCCGGCGTCATGCACGCCCGTCAGGCCCTGCCGCACGCATTCCTGCGCCGCGCGGGCCAGGCCTTCCTTGATCTGCTGCGGGTTGAGCCGGGGAATCCGCGATGAAACCAGCCCCTGCGCGCGGTCAATCAGCACGCCGGTGGGCTGGTTGCCGGCAAGCATAATCCGGCCGCCCGGCGGGTCGGCGGTTTCGGCGCCGAGGCCGGCCATCTCCATCGCCTTGCGATTTGCCCAGCCGGCGTGGCCATCCACGCGCGTCAGGTAGACGGGGTTCTCGGGCGCGGCGGCGCTGATCGGCTCATGTGTTGGAAATTGTTGCCCCGGCCACTTGTTCTGGTCCCAGCCGCGGCCCAGTATCCATTCGCCCGGATTGCGCCGCGAGGCTTCGCGCCGGACCATCGCGGCAACCTCGTCGGGACTGCCCGCGTCGCGCACATCGAGATTCCGCAGGCTCTGTCCCAGGTTCAGCATGTGCCCGTGCGCGTCAATCAGGCCGGGAACAAGCGTGCGGCCGGCGGCATCCACCACGCGCGTCGAAGGCCCGGCGAGGGCGCGGATCTCGGCGTTGCTTCCCACCGCGGCCAGCCGGTCGCCGCGCACCGCCAGCGCCTCGGCGCGCGGGCGCTTCGCGTCCACCGTATAGATATTGGCGTTGACCACAATCCAGTCCGGCGCCTGCGCGGGGCACAGCAGCGCGGAGAATACCAGGAGCAGCCACAAGCGATTCATGGTTTAATCCAACCACCAAGACACCCAGGCGCCAAGAAAAAAATGCGCTCCACCACCCCGTTGCTCTTTCTGCTGCTGGCTGCCGATGTTTTCGGAAGCGCCGACAGCCGGAGTGACCGGCCGATAAGCTATTCGCCGAGTGGGACAAGCCGGATTCGCCGGGTTGCGCGCTGGGGGTGATGGAGAACGGCAGGATCACCTACGCGCGCGGTTACGGCCTGGCCGACGTCGAACACGACCGCCCTGCGCCACCTGGTCCATCACACCAGTGGGATCCGGGACCAGCCGGAAAGCGAACCCAACTTCCGTGCGAACAGCGAGGCGGGACCGGTGCGCGTGCAGTTCCGGCGGACCGCTGCGGGCCGGCCGCTTGAAATGCACGTTCACGACCCGTGGAACTCGGCGCCTGTCTTCGAGCGCGTCCAACTGGTTACGCCGGCAGCCGCTCAGTTGCGCGAATATGAGGGCGCCTACCACAGCGATGAGCTCGGCGTGACTTACACGTTCTTCGTCGAAAAAGAGAAATTGTGGATCAGCGGCCCGGACGGCAAGTCTCCGCTCGAGCCCAGCGTGCGCGACGCCTTCGAACGCAAGGGGTTTCGCTTCGAGTGCGGCCCTCAGGGCCGGGTCACCGCCGTCATCCTCTATTCCCAGCGCGCGCGCAACCTGCCCTTCGCGCGCCAGCGGAAACCCGGTTGAAACTCGAAAGAGCCTGCACTCAGGACTCCCACGGGTTAACCACGGCCAGCCCCACAACCGAGAAATCGCTCACATTCCGCGACACGACGGTCAGATCGTGCTGCAGTGCGGTTGCCGCGAGTAGCGCATCAATCACTGGGAGAGGCCGCCCTTTCACCTGCGCAGCGCAAAGCAACCCGTATCGAGCAGGAACCCATTCATAGTTCAACGCGGCGCCCGTAATCCTTCTGCCTCTCCAGGTTCAACTCAGCGCCGGCCAACGGAGACTCCATCAGAAACCGCGCCAGGTTCTTCCGCGGCTTTGGGCCTTTGGACTTGCGCGCCTTCTCTCGTAAGGCAGCCAAAGCATGATCGATCACTTCATCAGGGCTGCGGAGGGGCCGTTCTGGATCTCCTCTTGGATGATCCGTTCCTGTTCGGGCTTGAGGTTGATCGTCATTGCAGTACCTTACCCCGGCCCGTTGGGAGCCGTCAAAGCCAGTGGGTTATCGCTGGCGGTGAGGGTGGCGATGATGTCCACGGCCGAGAAGAACGACTGTCCCTCGTGCCAGGCGCGGCGGATTTGCTTCGCCCCGAACAAGATCATCTCCCCATGGGAATCGGCGTGGAATAGCCCGCTCATGCTCTTGCCCCTATCGGAAAGCTGGAGCGGATGACGTTCTGGGCGTCCCACGGATCGGCGATTTCAAGGATGTCGCTTTTCACGATCTTTCACCCGTGAACCGGTGCCTAAAGATACGAGAGTCCAACCGCTGTTGGCGCCTTGAAAACCAGGGTTTTTCGTTCGGCGCTGAAAATCCAACCTGTTGATTCCAGGGTAGATATGCAATCGGGCGTCCCTGCCAAAAAAGTTTGTCTCAACTATATTCGCTTTGTTTTCAACAGCCGGATGCCCGAAAACAGGCAAAACACTTGACAGCGTATGTCATACTGAGATTGTAAGCAGGTAGTAGCAATCCCGAAGGACCCAACCTCTTCACATGTCCGTCATACGCCGATCTCGGCGGCCACCCGGGCCTTTCGCCCTATGAACGCGCGCGGCCAACCCCGCGCCAAACTGCCTGTTTTCCACCTGATAATAACAGGCGGAACAGGCTGGAGAATCAGAAGGAATCAGCAATCAGGGAAACCGTTTCAGTCGCAGCGCTGCGACTGAAATGGCGCCTCCCTGGCGCCGCCGGCCGCGACCTTTGCGGGCAAGATGCGTCTAACCACCGCCGGGAATCTGGGCCACGAACATTTTGTGGAACTTATTACGTTTCTAGCGGGAAGAACTGAACAGATGCACGAAATGACCTCGGACGAAGAGCTGCTGCGCCGCATGGCCACCCGGAGCGTGCGCTCCGGGTTGGCGGCCGGCGCCGACGCCGAAGGCGAAGCGGCGTTCACCGCGCTCTACCGGCGTCGGCAGGGGGAAGTATACCGGTTCGCGCTGCGCATGAGCGGCTCGGCGCCGGTTGCCGAGGACACGACGCAGGAGGTCTTCCTGGTGCTGATCCGCGAAACGGCGCGCAAAGCGAGGGAATACGACCCGGCGCGCGGGCCGGTGGCTGCGTACCTGATCGGCATCGCGCGCAATCTGGTCCGGCGCAGCCTGGAAAAAACTGGGGCCAAGCAATGTTTGTCCGAGGTTCGCGAGCCGGCAGCGGCCGGCGACCCGCTGGGCGACCTGGCGCGGAGCGAAACGATCGAGTCCGTGCGGCAGGCAGTGCTGGCCCTGCCCGTCCATTACCGCGAAGCCGTCGTTCTGTGTGACCTGGAGGAGATGAGCTATGCCGGCGCGGCCGCGGCTCTGGGCTGCGCCGAAGGCACGGTGCGCTCGCGGCTGCACCGGGCGCGCGCGCTGTTGGCCGAGAGGCTTCGCGGCCGCGGAGTGGAGTCCACGCGGGCCGGCCGGAGGTGTTTTGCATGAACTGCGCTGAATTTGAAAACCTGGCACGCGAGCTGGCGCGGCAAGATACGGAAAGCGCCGAGGGACTGGCGCACGCGCAAGCGTGCTCGATTTGCGGGGCGCTGCTCGATACCGAGCGTGCTCTGACTGCCGGCCTGCGCTCGTT
>JBKKAI010000386.1:0-6925 GCA_046714815.1 Terriglobia bacterium
TTCGAGCGTTTCCTCAAAGACGAGGCGGTAGCTCCAGCGGCCCTCGCGAGTGCGCGCCAAGCCGAGGCTGTAGACACGGCAATTCCATATGCGCTCTTTGTTTGGCGCACCGCCTTCCGGCGCTGCTTTGGTTGCCGCACCGCCTTCCGGCGTTGCTTTGGTTGCCGCACCGCCTTCCGGCGTTGCCTGGCCCGGCACCCTGAGACGGACCCGCGAGCCCAGCTCGAGCACTTGCGGGAGCTCGAGGTGGCAGGTGCCCGAGGCGTCCAGAGCCGCCATGGCCGCTTGGGAGAATGAGCAGCGAGCTGCGTCAATTCCCGAGACGACGGCCGGAATTTGCCGGCTCAATGCCGCGCCGGTCTCCGGCGCACTCGCAGGCCTGGCTGGGGGAATCGGTGGAGGTTCGTCCTCCCGTGTCGGCTCGGCTTGCTCTTCGGCTGGCAGCCCGGCAGCTACTTCTCCTTCGGCTTCCAACGACTCCGGCGGCGATTCGGGTCCCGGCGCCGGCTCCGCTGTTTCCTGCGGAGAAGGAAACGCAATCCCAAAATAGGCGGCCGCGCCCTCGGACGAAATAAACGCCTCGTTTCCTTTTGAATCCCCACGAATTTCGCCGCACAGGCTCCGGCTCCGCGCCTGCGTTTTGAACCGAACACGAGTGCCCGATGGAAAGACCTTCGGAACGCGCACGCGCAAAAAATCGCGGCCGACAAGAAACACGTGTCCGGCAACTGCGTTTGTGGGATCTTCGCCCTCCACCCACACTGATACCGGCATGTTCAGCGCCATCCGAAGATGGGTCGCCTTGACGGATCCCGCCCGGGAACCCGGTTTTTCGATGATCGTTGGCTTGAACACGATGTTCTGTTGACTCTCCACGAAAAGTTGCTACCCGGAAGTAGCGGCCGAAACTGTTCGTAGAAGTCGCCACGATACCCCTTGAGGCAGCCGCCGCGACAAGTTGTCTAAAACAGCAATTTCGGGTCCATTGTCTAAACCCTTCCACTGAATAGGACAGCGGACCAGACCTGGTTGCTTGCTGGTTGTCAATCTGGAACAAACATCCCGATTCGGTCCCGTTCTCCGGACCGCCTGGGTACTTGGACAACGCCGACTTCCTCAAGTCCGGCCACTAAAGGCCAAGCATATTGCTGAGGTGATAGCGCTGTCTGGGGGTTTGAGGCTTTCTCGCTACAATCTGGATACGCCACGGATTCCTCCAGCGTCTTTGTTAAAATGGCCTTCTGAACCCCAAGAGCCCATGGTTGCCGATCAGCGTGGCCACACTGGCCCTGGCGCTCTACCTGAACGCGCTGCCCAACACCTTTATTTTTGACGACTGGCAGCAGATCGTGGACAACCCGTTTCTGCGCCGGCCCGATGCCCTGCTGAAAATCTTCACCACCGGAGTCTGGGAGTTTCTCGGCCCCATCGGAACCAGCAACTTTTACCGGCCGCTGATGCACGCCGCGTTTTACCTGGCCTTCGGGTGGTTCGGGCTGAACCCGGCGGGCTACCACGCCGTCTCCATCCTGCTGCACGCCGCGGTCAGCCTGATGGGCTACGCGGTGGTGGCGCGGCTCACGGGCGACCGCCTGGTGGCGGGCGGCACGGCGCTGCTGTTCGCCGCGCACCCGGTACACGTCGAAGCCGTAGCCTGGATTTCCGCCTACCCGGAGCTGCTGTGCGCATTCTTTTCGCTGCTGGCCGTGTGGCTGTACCTGCGCGCGGAAGGAAATTTGTGGCTGCAGCTTGCCGTGGGGCCGGCGATGCTATTGGGGCTGCTCGCCAAGGAAATTGCCGCCGCCGTTCCGGCGCTGCTGGTTTGCTCCGAGCTGTTGGCCCTGCGCCGGCCCAACCAGCGCGCCCGATGGCGGGAGGTGGCGCGGCAGGTGGCGCCCGCATTCGCCTCGCTGGCCGTTTGCGCGGCGGTTTACCTGGCGGCGCGCCTGTATGCGCTCGGGACGCTGTTCCCGGCATCCAGCAAGCCGATCCCGCACTGGGAGCGCCTGTGGACGACGGTGGCGCTCTTCTTCCGCTACCTCTGGGTGCAGCTCTGGCCTTGGAACCTGCACGCGTTTTATTACCTGGAGCGGAATCGCGGGCCGCTCGAGCCGGCGGTCCTGGCCGGATTCGTGACTTTCGTCGCGGTGCTCGCTCTCGGCTGGGCGTTGTACCGGCGCGGCCGGCCTGAAGCGCTCGCCGTTCCCTTGTACCTGCTGCCGCTGGCTCCCGCGTTCCTGCTGCCGTACGCGTCGGTGGGCCTGCTGATGGCCGAGCGCTACGTATACCTTCCCTCGCTGGGCTTCTGCTGGCTGGTGGCCGCAGCCTTGGCGGCCGCGGGCCGCCGCTGGGGCAGCCGGAGGATCTTCGCGGTCTTTGTTCTGCTGTTGGCGGCTTACTCGGCGCGCACGGTGCTGCGCAACCGCGACTGGCGCGATGAGGTCGCCTTCTACCGCGACGCCATCGCCAACTTTCCCGGCTTTCCCCGCGCGCACTTGAACCTGGGCGAGGCGCTGATGCGCCGCAACCGGGTTCCGGAGGCCATCGAGGCCACCAAAGTGGCAGCGTCTCTCGATCCGAAATATTCCGACCCGCACGTCAACCTGGGGCTGCTGTACTGGCGGCAGAAGGAGGCGGAGCCTGCCATTCACCATTTTCATCGCGCCGCCAGCCTGGCCTCCGACGAAGGGAACCGCTTCGTGGCCTCGCGCGCGCTGGCCAACCTGGCCGTGGTGTATCGTGGGCTGGGACGTTTGGACGAGGCGGTGGCCGCGTCGCGTCGCGCGCTCGCGGCGGACCCGCATTTCGCCGGCGCCCATAACAACCTGGGCTACGCTTTGCTGGTGCAGGGGCAGGTGGAGGAGGCCGTGCGCCACTTCCAAAAGGCGCTCGATCTCGATCCGGTGCTGGATGTGGCCCATTCGAACCTGGGCCTGGCGCTGGCGATGCGCCGCGAATGGGACGCCGCGCTCATGCACCTGCGGCGTGCCGCGCAACTGAACCCACAGAACGGCGAAGTGCGCGCCCGCATCGGCGAGGTGTACCTGGCGCGCGGCCAGACCGCTGCCGCGCTCGATGAATTTCACCTGGCACTGCGGCTCGATCCCTCGAACGAGCGCGCGCGCCACGGGCGGCAGGCCGCCGGGGCCTCGCCGGAGGCCCGGTGAGAGCGCGCATCGAGAAGCTGTTTGGACCCGGTTCACCGTGGCCCTGGCTCGCGGTCGCGCTGCTGGCCATTTTCCCGCACCTGAACGTCATCCCCAACCCCTTTGCCTACGACGACTGGAGCATCATTCCGGAAAACCCCTACATGCATCACCCGCGGGCCTGGCAGAAGATGTTCGGCGGCAACGTCTGGGATTTCGCCGGCAGCGTGGGCATCAGCAACTATTACCGGCCGGTGATGCACGTCTTCAATTACGCCATCTTCCAGGCGTTCGGCGCGCAGCCCGGCTGGTATCACCTGTTCTGCCTGGCGCTGCACGTGGGGACCACGCTGCTGGTGATGGGCGTGGTCCGGCGCTTCTCGGGACGGCACGATGTGGGCCTGCTGGCCGGCCTGCTGTTCGCCGTTCATCCGGTCCACAGCGAGGTGATCGCCTGGATCGCCTGTTCGCCGGAGCTGTTGGCTTCGTTCTTTTCGCTGCTGGCCATCCTGTTATACCTGCGCGCGGCCGAGGCGCGCGGCGCGTCCCGAGCGCTTCATCTTCTGGCCATGGCCGCGGCGTTGTTGACCGCCCAACTCTCGAAGGAGATCGGCGTGATGGCGCCGGTGGTGATCGCCGCCTACGAGCTGCTGGTGCGGCGGAAGGGGCCGCTCGATCAGATCCGCGAGCGCCGGCTGGAGTATTCGGTCCTGGCCGCCACCACCCTGATCTATTTTGTGATGCGCGTACACGCCCTGGGGGCGCTGGTGCCCGTCCGCCAGGAGATCGTGCTCGACGGGAAAGCGTATTTTCTTACCTGCCTGGCGCTCTTTTACCGCTTTCTGGCGCTGCTGGTCTGGCCCATGGATCTGAATTTCTTCCGCTATCACAAGCCCAGCTTCAGCCCGTTCGAGCCGGCGGTGGTTGCCGGTTTCGTGTGCCTCGCGCTGTTCGTGGCGCTCGCTGTCTGGCTGTATCGCCGCCGCGCCCCGGAATCGCTGGCCCTTCCGCTATATCTGCTCCCCCTGCTGCCGATGTTCCAGTTGCCTTACCTCACTACCGAGCTGCTGGTGACCGAGCGCGCCGCCTACCTGCCGTCGGTGGGCTTCTGCTGGCTGCTGGCCGCCGGATTGCGGAATAAAACCACGGCCCTCAGGCTTGCGGTGATTCTGGCTATCTTGACGGCCTACACGGTCCGGAGCGCGGCGCGCATGGATGACTGGCGCGACGAAGCGGCGCTGTTCGACGAGGGCCTCGATCGGTCGCCGGGCGCGTACCATTTGTATGCCTTCTGGGGCGACGTGCTGACGCGCCACAACCGGCCGGCGGAGGCCGTGGTGAGGCTGCGCGAAGCCCTCCGCCTGCGCGAAGATTACGCCGACGCCCACAATTACCTGGGCATGGCCTACTGGCTGCTGGAGCAGCCGGGGCCGTCGCTGCGCCATTACCACCGGGCCGCGGATCTGTCCATGCGGCAGGGGCGGCCGGACTCAGCCTCGCGCTCCTGGAACAACATCGGCATTGTGCACCGCTCGCAGGGACGCATCGCGGAGGCGGTGGGCGCGTACCGCCGGGCGTTGGCGCTCGATCCGGCCTTCGCTTCCGCGCGCAACAACCTGGGTTACGCGCTGCTGCTCGAAAACCGCGTGGACGAAGCCATCGCCGAGCTTGACGGCGCCCTCGCCGACGACCCGGCCCTGGGGCAGGCGCACGCCAACCTGGGCCTGGCCTATGCGATGCGGGCCAGGCCCAATGACTTCGAGCGCGCGCTGGCCTCCCTCGGCCGCGCCGAGCGCCTCATGCCCGGCAACGCCGAAGTGCACGCCCGCCTGGGCGAGATTCACCTGGCGCGCGGCGAACTCGCGCCGGCCCGCGCGCGGTTCCAGCGCGCGCTGGCTTTGCAGCCACAGAACCCGCGCGCTCAGGCGGGCATGGCCAGCTTGCGCGCGGGGGCAACCCCTTGACCCTCGCCCCGCCACGCGCCGCCGCGCGGATCGCCGCAGCGCCCCGGCGCCCGGCCCCAAATACGTTCCGGGGGGCGCGGTTTCCGTTATACTGCTCGCTTCGAGGAGGACGTATGACGCGAAACAAATGGCTGCCGGTTTCGATGGCCCTGGCTCTGCTGCTCGCCGCGCCGGCGGGCGCACAGAACGCGAAGAAGCTGTTGGATAGCGCCTCGCAGGCGATGGGGGCCGCAAACCTGAAGTCCATCCGCTATGCGGGATCGGGCGCCAGCTACAACGTCGGGCAAAATGTCAGCCCCACTGCGCCGTGGCCGAAATTTAACGTGAAGTCTTTCAGCCGCGTAGTCAATTACGAGACCGTGTCGCTGCGCGACGAAGGAGCCCGCACGCCGGCGGCGGGAGGGCAAGAGCAACGCTTCGCGCAGGCGGTGAGCGGGCAGCATGCCTGGAACGGCCCTGACAATCCCGCGCCGCTCGCCGTAGAAGAACGGCTCGTGCAGATCTGGGTGACACCGCACGGCGTGCTGAAGGCCGCCGCGGCCGCCGCTCCCACGGCCAAGGGGCGCACCCTCTCGTTCAGCGCGCACGGCAAGTACAAAATCAACGCTACGCTGAACGACCAGAACCTGGTCCAAAAGGTCGAGACCTGGATTGCCAATCCGGTGCTCGGCGACATGCTGGTGGAAACGGCCTACTCGAACTATAAAGACTTCAACGGCGTCAAGTTCCCCACGCGCATCGTCCAATTTCAGGGCGGCTTCCCGGCGCTCGAGCTCGATGTCACCGAGGTGGCGCCCAATGCCGCCGCCGACATCAGTGTGCCCGAGAAAGTGCGCGCGGCAACGGCGCCTCCGGTCATCGTCAAAGCGGAGAAACTCGGGGATGGCGTCTGGTACCTGACCGGCGGCTCGCACCACAGCGTCGCGGTCGAGTTCCAGGATCACGTCGTGGTGATCGAAGGGCCGCAGAGCGAAGAGCGGTCGCAGGCGGTGATCGCCGAAGTGAAAAAAGCGGCTCCCAACAAGCCCATCCGTTACCTGGTAAACACACACCACCACTTCGACCACTCCGGCGGCATCCGCACCTACGCTGCCGAGGGGGCGACGATCCTGACGCACCAGATCAACAAGACATACTACGAGCGCCTGTTCGCCGCCAAGCGAACGCTCAGTCCCGACAGCTTCTCGCGCTCGGGCAGGAAGGCGAAGGTCGAGGCCGTCGGCGACAAGCGCGTGCTGACCGATGGATCACGCACGCTGGAGCTTCATCTAATCAAGGGCAATCCGCATAACGACGGCATCCTGATGGCCTACCTGCCCAAGGAGAAGCTGCTGGTGGAGGTGGATGTCTTCTCGCCGCCGGCGCCCAACGCGCCGCCGCCGCCCACGCCCAACCCGGCCAGCCTGAACCTCTACGAGAACATCGAGCGGCTGGGCCTCGCCGTGGATCAGATCGCGCCACTGCACGGCCGCCTGGTGCCCCTGGCCGACCTGCGAAAATTCATCGGCAAAAGCTGATGGAAATTCCCGCAACCGGGCGCCGAGACGTTCGTCCGCAGGCGGAGCGACGGCGTGGAGATTCCCAAGCCGCCGCAGTCGAAGTCGATTCCCGGCCGGAGAACGTATGCCGGAAGGGAAATTGGCGGAGAGGGAGGGATTCGAACCCTCGGTAGAGGTTTAAGCCCCTACAACGGTTTAGCAAACCGCCGCCTTCAGCCTCTCGGCCACCTCACCCCTCGACTCGCTGGCACCTGCCTCGCTCGGGGCAGGCCCTTCGACTCGCTCCCGCCCATCGCTTTGTCGCTCAGGGCAGGCC
>JBKKAI010000387.1:0-3365 GCA_046714815.1 Terriglobia bacterium
ATGGCAGCCGGTCCCTTCCAGGAAACGCTTCGTCTCGATGCTGGAGTCGCCGGTGATGAACATGATCATGTTCCGGCTTTCGAGCGCGTGCTCATCAATGAAGCGGAACAGCTTTTTGCCATCCATCTCCGGCATGTGGATGTCGCAGATCACCAGCGCGTAGCGGTTCGCCATCAGCTTCTGCAGCGCTTCCTTCCCGTCGTTGGCGATTTCCATGATGCAGTTCTCGGTTTCGAGGACTTTGTTCAGCAGGATGGCGGTGAGGTCGTCGTCGTCAATCACCAGGATGCGGTCCGGCGGCAGCGCTTCCTTGGACTCCTCGCCTCCGGTGGCAGCTTCGCCTTCCAGCATGGATGCCGGAGGGGGATTCCCTTTCCACTCGAGGACGTTCCACTCGGTGATGCCGACGCAGAAGTCGCAGTGGCGCCTGGGCATCTTTTGTTTCCCGAGGCCGGTGATTTCGTCTGGACGAAGCCTGTGCTGCATCCGTGAACCGCAGTAGCTGCATTTCAGGAAAGCTTCGTGTAGGACTATCATCGCTTACCTACTAATGTAACACAGACATGTCCTTCGTGCCGTCTGCGCCACCAGGCAAAAACCCCGCGCGCCCTGGCGCCATTTGTGGTTCAATCGGTGAGTCCATGGGGAGGTGAACAGTGGCGACCGCATCCGCATCCTCGCGGCTGAAGCGCATCACCCCGCAGTTCGTTGTGCCCGACGTGGTCCGTGCCGCTGAGCATTACCGCGACGCCCTCGGCTTCACCATAGGGGACTACTTTGGCGATCCGCCGGTCTTCGCCATGGTCACACGCGACGGCGTCGATCTCCACCTCGGCAAGAGCGATGCGGGAAACATCGCTCCGAACCGCGCCGTGCGACGTGTCGGGCTGGATGCCTACATCTGGGTGGAGGACCTCACCGACCTGGCGCGGGAGCTGCTGGCGCGGGGTGCGCGGATCGTGGAGGGGCCGGTCTCCCGGGTCTACGGCATGCGCGAATTGATCGTCGAGGACGACAGCGGCTACCGGTTGGCGTTCGGCGAGTCAGCGGCCCCCTGAACCGGCCGCGGCCGCCTTCGCGATTCCTGGGCCAGCGTGGTCGCACGCGGGCCGCAGGCAAGCCGCAACTGCTTCTTATCATGAGCCTCGGCTACAGCCGCACGCTGGGCGTGAGGTGCGCGCGAGATGGCCGGTATGCAGCGGACGCGCGCCTCAGGGTGCCTGTTATCATCAACTCAACGGTTCGTTCGCGCAGCGGAGCGGAGCGGAACGGTTAGCGACTGACGTCAGGGCACAGAAGGTGGACCAATGAAACAAGCAAGCCGAATGGGGCCGGTTCCGATGTTGTTGCTGCTGTTGTTGCTGCTGATGACGGCCGTGACGGCGCTCGGCGCCCAGCAAATTCCCGACCCGGATTTCCGTCCGCCGATCGCGAAGCCGGCCTTCCCCGTGGGAAAGGGGCCGGTGGTGCTGATTGACGAGGCCCACTCCAATTTTCATACGGCCACAGGGCGGTACCTCCCGTTCGCGGAACTGCTGCGGCGCGACGGGTATGTCGTCCAGGCGTCGGCAGCGCGGTTCACGGCGGAGGCGCTGGCGGCCGGGAGAGTGCTGGTCATCTCCAACGCGCAAAGCGAGAAAAACTCGAATGACCCGAATGCACCGCCGCTGCCGGCCTTCACCGCCGAGGAGGTGGCGGCTGTGCGCGACTGGGTGGCAGGCGGGGGTTCTCTGCTGCTCATCGCAGACCACCCACCGTGGTCCGGCGCTGCCGAGGATCTGGGGAAAGCCTTCGGGGTCCGGTTCCGCAACGGCGTTGCGGTGGTTCCGAAGGACCGCGGCGGCCGGCTCGTCTTTCGACGATCCGATGGAACGCTGATGGACGATCCGGTCACGAAGGGCATTGACGAGGTGGCGACGTTTACCGGTTCGTCGTTCCAGGTGGACGCCCCCGGCCGGCCGTTGCTTGTGTTTGGGCCGGAGGTTTACTCGTTCGCGCGGCAGAACGACCCCGATCCGGCGCCGATGAAAGGCCACTTGCAGGGAGCGGTGCTGCCGTTCGGCAAGGGAAGAGTCGCTGTGTTCGGGGAGGCGGCGATGTTCTCGGCTCAGCTTTCCGGGCCGAACAAGAATCCCATGGGAATGAATGCCGAGATCGCCAAACAGAACCCGCAGTTTCTCTTGAACGTGATGCGTTGGCTGACGGGGCTGTTGTGAGATGACCGGCGCCGTGAAGTCCCCGGGGCAAGTTGTCGAGTGCAAGCGAAGTCGTTAAACTGCAAGCAGGCGCCAGCGAGGTCAGCCGATGGCGGCTCCGCCCAAACCCGTTTCGTAGAGCGCACGGAGGTTCGTAAAGATGCCCGTCAATGTTCAGCTTGAGCCGGAAGCGCAGGAATTCGTCAAGGCAACCGCGAATCCACCGTATCTATTCGACCTTGGCCCGGAAAAGGGACGTGAGGCCGTCAACAAGGTCCAGTCGGGCCCGGTCAGCAAACTCCCGGTCGAGATCGAAGACCGAACGATCACCGGAGGCCCTGGCGGCCAGGTATCCGTACGGATCTTGCGGCCGCAAAACGCACCGGCGATGCTTCCCGCCATCGTGTACATCCATGGGGCCGGCTGGGTGTTCGGCAATGCGCACACGCACGACCGGCTGATCCGCGAGCTTGCGGTGGGGGCGCAGGCAGCGGTGGTGTTCCCGAACTTCAGCCTGTCGCCGGAGGCTCGCTACCCCACGGCGATCGAGGAAAATTACGCGGTGGTGAAGTGGGTGGCGGAGAAGGGCCGGGAACACGGCCTGGACCCTGAGCGTCTTGCGGTGGCGGGCGACAGTGTCGGAGGCAATATGGCCGCGGCCGTCACGTTGATGGCCAAAGAGCGTGGCGGTCCCAGGATCGGGGGGCAGGCGCTTTTCTATCCGGTCACCGACGCGTCCTTCGACACCGCGTCGTACGGCCAGTTCGCTACGGGGTATTTTCTTCGCCGCGACGCGATGATGTGGTTCTGGGACCAGTATGCGCCGGGCGCGGACGAGCGAAAAAAGATCACGGCTTCGCCGCTTCGCGCGACCACCGAAAACCTGCGCGGCCTCCCGCCGGCCCTGGTCATCACGGCCGAAGCCGACGTCCTTCGGGACGAGGGAGAGGCGTATGCCAACAAGCTCCGCGAGGCCGGCGTTCGCGTCACCGCCGCCCGCTTCCAGGGGATCATCCACGACTTCGTGATGCTCAACGCCCTGGCGAATACGGCCGCCGCGCGCGGCGCGATCGCGCTCGCCAACGACTGGCTGCGCCAGGGCTTTGCTGCGCAGGGATGAGTTCCGATGACCGTTCCCACTGCTTCCCGTTTGAAGGCCTGGCCAAGCCT
>JBKKAI010000388.1:0-2727 GCA_046714815.1 Terriglobia bacterium
CCGGGCGCCGCGGGTGCCCCGGCCGTGTTCACGCTCGACAGCTCCGGGCGCGGCGCCGCCGCGGCGCTGCACCTGGACGGCCGCGTGGTCAGCGCCCAGCAGCCGGCACGGCGCGGCCAGGCTGTGCAGATCTTCGCCACCGGACTCGGCGCGACGTTGCCGGCGGTGGCTTCCGGCGCGGCGGCGCCCTTCTCTCCGCCGGCGCGCACCGTCGAGACGCCGCTGGTTACGGTGGGCGGCGTGCGCGCCGACGTGCTGTTCTCCGGCCTGGCGCCGGGCTTCGCCGGCCTGAACCAGGTCAACATCACGGTGCCCGCCACGGCGCCCACCGGCGATGCGGTCGAGCTGCTCGTGGGCCTCTCCAACCGGGTCACAATCGGCCGGGTCACAATCGCCATCGCGCCATGAACATTGACTCCCTTCGCCGCTACTGCCTGTCGCTACCCCATGCCACCGAAGGCATCCAGTGGCAATATCACCTGCTGTTTCGCGTTGAAAAGAAGATTTTCGTGGGCGTCAGTCTCGACCCGGCCTGGCCCGGCCTCTCCTTCAAGTGCACTCCGGACGAGTTCGCCGAGCTGGTCGAGCGCGACGGCATCATTCCGGCGCCCTACACGGCGCGCTACCACTGGGTAATGCTCCAGAAGCTGAACGCGCTGGGCGATCGGGAATTGAAGCGGCGAATCCGCGATTCCTACGACATGGTCTTCGCCGGCCTGCCCGCGAAGGTGAGAAGGCGGCTCGGTGGCGCGAAGAGGCGGGGATCCGGCATCAGCGCAATCCGTGATCGCTATACAGCTTCCGGATGAAGTCCGGGGGATCGGGATCGCCGCGGCGGTCCATCGGCTGTCCCAGGGCGACGGTCCAGCGATGCAGCCAGGAGATGCCCCACGGGCCGACGTAGGCATCCGCGATGCGGTAGGCTTTGTCTTCGAGGGCGCGTTCCAGCGAGATAAACGAATAGCCGCGCCGGCGCAGACGCCGGATCATTTCGTCGAGGCAGTCGGCGTTGATCTGGTTGGCGTGAATCAGGAAGACCTGGCGGACTTCGTAGCCCAGCACCCGGCGGGACAAACCCTCGAAATATTCGAACGCCGTGTCCAGGAACTCCAGGTATGCGGCGCGAACGCGCGCGGCCAGCTCGCGGTCGGAGCGAGCCAGGACATCGGCATACACTTTCGCGAACATGAAGTCAGAGTGCTCCACGGTGAACGGCGCGATGGCGTAGCCGCGGGCCTTCAGGAACGCCTCCAACGCCTCTTTCGCTTCCCGGGCCGGTCCGGTGCTGGTGTACGGATGGCGGAAATAGAGCCCGCGCATCCCCTTCTCCGCCATCAGCCGCCGCGTCACGATGTCGCCGCGGACCACGTCGTCCCGGTACTCATCGAGGGGCGTGTCCTCGAACCGTGGATGCGAAAACGTATGGTTGCCGAGCGGCAGGCCCGCATCGAGCCAGGAGCGCAGCACGTCAATGCGCGCGTCCACTTCGCCGCGCACGTAAAGCCGGCTTTCGTTCACAAAACCATGCGCGGGCACACGGTTCGCCGCGAGCGTCGCGAGCAGGCGCCGGGTCATGGACTGAATCTCTTTCAGATTGTCGCTGCCGCCGGCCTTGGGCAGGTCGTCAAAGGTGATCGCGACTTGGCGCTGGGGCGTCTGCGCGCGCGCCTGCGAGCCCGGCGGGTTACCCGCCGGCGCCTGCGGCGCTGCGAAGCCGAGGGCCAGCAAAGTCAGCAGTACGGATGTCGTCACTTCTCCCTCGTAAGGGCCCGGTAGCCGGCGCTGCCGGCCAGCGCGCCGACGATCGGCGCCACGCTGAACAGCCACCACTCGTGTCCGCGCGGCCCGGGAATGGCGATGGAGCCGAAGCCGGCCAGGTAGCCAAACAGGCGCGGCCCGAAGTCGCGCGCGGGGTTGATCGAGGCCATCGTCAGCGGCGCGCCGATCCCCACCACCGCCGTCACGCACAGTCCCACGAAGACCGGGGCCAGGTTCGCCGCCGGAGCGCCGGTGTTGCGCGCGTTGCCCATCGCCAGGATCACGATCAGCAGCACCGCGGTCAGCGCCACTTCCACGGTGAACGCCGTGGCGGTGGATACCATGGCCAGGTGCTCGGGACCTGTGCCGATGATGCCCGGATTCGGATAGAAACAACTGAAGATCATCATCAGCTTCTGGCTGCCCGGCCCGCCGATGGTCACGCCGAGCTTCGCCGCCGCCGGCTCCCAGAGGCCGAGCCAGAACCAGTAGAGCAGCGCCGCCGCGCTGAACGCGCCGGCCACCTGGCTGGCAATGTACGCCGGGACCTTGCGCGCCGGAAACCCGCCGAAGGCAGCCAGCGCGATGGTCACCGCCGGGTTGTAATGCGCGCCGGAAAAATAGCCGACCGAATACACCGACAGCGTCACCGCCAGTCCCCACAGCGACACCACCCCCCACAGATCCAGCGCGCCGGTGAAGACCGCCACCGCCACCGCGCCGTCGCCGATGACGATGAGCATCAGCGTTCCAAAGTACTCGGCCAGGCACTGCCGCCCAAGCGAAGCTTCAGGATTCGACATGCGCGCTTTGTACCACACAAATGCGGATTGGGGAATGCTCACTCACAGTTATGAGTTATGAGTTGAAAACAGACCGAGCGACCCGATGAGTTCTAAGTCCTGACCCACACAGCCGGAAGATGCTGACCGACCACTATGGTGAGCAGGAGGGAGGGGAGCTCTGAAT
>JBKKAI010000389.1:0-6120 GCA_046714815.1 Terriglobia bacterium
ACTTCCGCTTCTCAGCCTTCTCCTGGATGCTTCGGAGGACGCCGTTCGAGTCGTCGCGTGAAATCAACCGCTTTCAGAGAGCGAACCAGCGGTAACGGGTCCACCCAACCTTTGCTCTGCGCCAGGAACAGAACGGCCGCCGCCGCGGCCCAGAGGCAGACTCCCGCATCTTCCGGCCTCAGTCCATCGAGCGCGTCGCTGAGAGTGGCCTGTGGACCGGCCAGGACCAGGAGGTCGGCCAGCACCGCGGCGTTCTTGCCTGTGTCAGGGATTACGCGCCGCGGTCGGAGGCGGCCTGGGACACGGCCTCTTCGGCCGGAACGGGAGGAGGAATATACACCAGGATGCGGCCGCAGCTTTCGCAGCGGCGCAGGGTATCATTGGGCTTGAGCTCCAGCATGGCCTGGGGCCGCAGGCGCACGTGGCACTCGCAGCAGGCGCCGTCGCGCACTTCGGCCACGGCGAGGCGCTTGCCGTTTCGCGAAACCGCATCGTAATCCCGCAGCGCCTGGGCCGACATCTCGCGGCAGTATTGGTCGCGGATCTTGCGCAGCCGGGCCAGGTCGTCTTCATCGGCGCGGGTCCGGGCGGTGGCTTCGGCCTTTTCCTTTTCCACTTCGGTCCGCTCGCCGGCCAGTTGCTTCTCGGCGCCCTTCACGCGCGCTTCGAGCTCCTCGGACGCCACCATGCGCTCCAGGATCCGGTCCTCGATCTTGCGGATTTCGCCCTCGGCAAAGGCGATCTCGTGCTGCAGCGCCTTGTACTCTTCGTTGGTCTTCACATCGAACATCTGGCTTTTGTACTTGGTGATCTTCTGCTGGAAGGGAAAAACATCATTCTCCAGCTTCTTCCGTTCCTTCAGGTTCTCGACGAGCGCGGCCTTGTCGGCATCGAGCTGGCGCTGCGCGCCGGCCAGCTTGCCCTCGATCTCCCGGATGTGGCGGGGCAGGTAAGCGACTTCGGCCGCCAGCCGCGCGATTTCCTTGTCCACAATCTGTAGATCAACGGCCAGCTTAAGGTCGGGGTGCATCTTTTCGTATTGTAGCACGTGGTATCGTAAGCGGATGCACCTGGTGGAACTGACGCGCCGCCTGGTGGACATCGAGTCCACCACCGGCGGAGAGCGCGACGTGGCGCTGTTCCTGGCCGAGCACCTGCGGTCGCTGGGCGCCGAGGTGCAGGTGGAGGAGGCAGCGGCGGACCGGCCCAACGTCTTCGCATTTTTCGGTCTCCCGGGCAACCGGCCGGTGGTGACGCTCTCAACGCACTGCGACACAGTGCCGCCCTACAGCCCCTCCGCCGAAGACGGCCAGTACATCTACGGGCGCGGCTCCTGCGACGCGAAAGGCATCATCGCCTCGCAGATCAAGGCCGCCGAGCGATTGCGCGGCGAAGGCGCGCAAAACTTCGCGCTGCTGTTCGTCGTCGGCGAAGAGCGCGACTCGGCCGGCGCCGCCTTCGCCAACCGCAACCCCCGCGGCTCCCGCTATCTCATCAACGGCGAGCCCACCGAGAACCGCCTGGCGCTGGGCAGCAAGGGCGCGCTGCGCCCGGAGTTCGTGGCGCGCGGGCGCATGGCCCATTCCGCCTATCCGGAGCTGGGCGAGTCGGCGATTGAAAAACTGCTCAGCGCGCTTCTCAACCTGCGCTCCATCCCGCTGCCCACCGATGAAGTGCTGGGCGCCAGCACCTATAACATCGGCACCATTGAAGGCGGGCGCGCTCCCAACGTCATCCCCGACCAGGCCCGTGCCGAATTGCTGTTTCGCCTGGTGGGGCCCTCGGCGCCGCTCAAAGAAGCCATTGCCCGCGCCGCCGCCGGCCTTGTGGATGTGAGCTACGTGCTGGAAATTCCGGCCATGCGCCTCGAAGCCCTGGATGGTTTTCCCACGACGGTGGTATCCTTTACGACAGATATTCCCGCGCTGAGCAACTGGGGACGCCCGTTCCTGGTGGGACCTGGATCCATCCTGGTGGCGCACACCGATCACGAATGCGTAGCCAAGCGGGACCTGGAGCAGGCAGTGGATATCTATTCGGAGATGACAAGGAGACTGTTGGCGGCATGAAGATGGAAGTGGGAGTCCTCGGCGCCACGGGCATGGTGGGACAGCAACTGGTCCGGTTGCTCGAGAACCATCCGTGGTTCGAACTGAAGTGGGTGGCAGCGTCGGAGCGCTCTGCGGGCCGCTCTTACTCGGAAGCCGCCGCCTGGCGGCTGGCCTGGCCGATGCCGGAAGCCGCGCGCGGCTTGCAGGTGGATGAATGCAAGCCTGGGCGCGGCCCGAAGCTGGTGTTCTCCGGCCTGGACGCCACAGCCGCGCAGGAAATCGAGCCGGACTTCGCCCGCTGCGGCCACATCGTGGTTACCAACGCCGGCGCGTTCCGCATGGAGCCGGATGTGCCGCTGCTGGTGCCGGAGATCAACGGCGATCACCTCCAGCTCCTGCCGCTGCAGAAAGAGCGCGGCTGGAAAGGCATGATCGTCACCAACCCCAACTGCTGCGCCGTGACGCTGACGATGGCGCTGGTGGCGCTGGAGCGCGCCTTCGGCCTGAGCCGCGTGGCGGTGACCACGATGCAGGCGGTTTCCGGCGCCGGCTATCCCGGCGTGCCCTCGATGGACATCCTCGGCAACGTCGTGCCCTTCATCCGCAACGAAGAAGAGAAGATCGAAGCCGAAACCCGAAAGATCTTCGGAACGCTGCGCAACGGCAAGGTGGAGGACGCCGACATCACGGTGAGCGCGCAGACCAACCGCGTGGCGGTGCTCGATGGACACACCGAAAGCATCTCGGTGGAGCTGAGACAGGCCGCCGGCCTCGAGGACCTGAAGCGCGCCTGGCGCGAGTTTCGCGCCGCGCCGCAGGAACGCCGCCTGCCCAGCGCGCCCGCGCAGCCCGTGGTGGTGCTGGAGGAGCCCGACCGGCCGCAACCGCGCCTCGACGTCGAGCGCAACGGCGGGATGACGACGTTTATCGGGCGGGCGCGGCCCTGTTCTGTGCTGCATTACAAGTTCACGGCGCTGGGGCACAACACCGTCCGCGGCGCCGCCGGCGCGGCGCTGCTCAACGCCGAGCTGATGAAATCGGAGGGATTTTTTCATTGACGGCCGTTTTCCAATCGTCAATGAAAAAATCGTCAATGAGAAAACTCCTCCCCTCCCATGATCGTAATGAAATTCGGCGGCACGTCGGTCGAGAGCGCCGAGGCCATTGAGCGCGTAGCGGGCATTGTCGCCGGGCGGGTGAAAGAGCGGCCCGTGGTGGTGGTTTCGGCGATGGGCAAGACCACGGACCGGCTGCTGAAGCTGGCCTCCACCGCCGTCTCCGGCAACCGCAAACTCTCCATCGAGCTGCTGCGCGACCTCCGCGATTTTCACGGCCGCGAAGCGCGTAAGCTGGCGCCGCCGGCGCGCCGCTTGTCGTTCGAGGCCTGCCTGGAAGACCATTTCCAGGAGCTCTCCGAATTGAGCAAAGGGCTGGCGGTGCTTGGCGAGCTGACACCGCGCAGCGTGGACGCCATCACCAGCTACGGCGAGCGGCTGTCGTCGCTGATCGTCAGCCAGGCGTTCGAGCACCGCGGCCTGCCGGCGGCGCTGGTGGATTCGCGGCGGTGCATCGTCACCGACTCCCGCCATACGCAGGCCGCGCCGCTGTTCGAGCCCACCGCGAAGCGCCTGCGCGAAACCGTGTCGCCGCTGCTGGCCGAAGGGCGCGTGCCGGTAATGGGCGGATTCATCGCCGCCACCGAACAGGGCGTCACCACCACGCTCGGCCGCGGCGGCTCCGACTTCAGCGCCTCGATCATCGGCGCCGCGCTCGACGCCGAGCGCATCGAGATCTGGACCGACGTGGACGGCATGCTCACGGCCGACCCGTCGCTGTTTCCCGGGGCGCGCCGAGTGAAAGTCATCTCCTTCGAAGAGGCCAGCGAGCTGGCCTATTTCGGCGCCAGGGTGCTGCACCCCAGCACGCTGCTGCCCGCCGTGCAGAAGAAAATCCCCGTCGCCATTCTCAACTCGCGCCGGCCGGAAGCGCCGGGCACCATCATCACCCACCGGGAGAAGGCGCCCAAGACGCGCAACATCTTCAAGTCCATCGCCTGCAAGAAGAACATCACCATTGTGGACATCTGCTCGACACGCATGCTGATGGCCCATGGATTCCTGCGCGCCATCTTCGAGGTTTTCGACCGCTACCAGACGCCGGTGGACATGGTTTCCACCAGCGAGGTGAGCGTGTCACTGACCGTGGACAACCCACGCCACCTGCCCCAAGTCATGGAAGAGCTCAACCGTATCGCCAGCGTCTCGCAGGAAGGCGGCAAGGCCATCGTCTGCCTGGTCGGCGACAACATCAAGTTCACACCGGGCGTGGCCGGCAAGGTCTTCAAGGCCATCGAAAAGGTGAACGTGCGAATGATTTCGCAGGGAGCTTCGGAGCTGAATATCAGCTTTGTGGTGGACGAAGAGCGGCTGAAAGAGGTAGTCTCACGCCTGCACCGCACCTTTTTCCGCGACGTGGACCCCAAGGTGTTCGAGTAAACGCTGTTTTTGAACCAGCCTCTCGGACCAGGATGAAAATCGCGCTTCTCGGTTACGGCAAGATGGGCAAGCTGCTCGACGAATTGGCGCCCGCCTGCGGCCTGGAAGTCGCGCAGCGCCTGGATATCTGGAACAATGAGGGCGGCGCCGGCATCACCGCCGGGAATTTTCGCGGCATCGAGGTGGCGCTGGATTTCTCGACGCCCCAGGCGGCGATGGAAAACATCCCGCGGGTGGCGGCGCTGGGCGTGAACCTGGTGGTGGGCACCACCGGCTGGCAATCGCAGATCGAGCAGGCCCGCGCGGTGGTGGAAGCGAGCGGCGCCGGGCTGGTGTACGGCTCGAATTTTTCCATCGGCGTGAGCATCTTTTACCGGATCGCGGCCGCCGCCGCACGGATGCTGAAGGAGCAGCCGGAATACGATCCCTGGATCCATGAGATTCACCACCGCATGAAGCTCGATGCGCCCTCCGGGACGGCGCTGAAGCTGCGCGCCGCGCTGGCCGCGGAATACGGCGAGCGCGAGTTTTCCGTTTCCAGCGCACGCGCCGGCACGGTCCCCGGCGCCCATACGGTGGGCTTTGATTCCGAGGCGGACACGATTACGCTTACCCATACGGCCCGCAGCCGCCGCGGCTTCGCCCTGGGCGCGCTGCGCGCCGCCCAGTGGATCCGCGGCCGCAAGGGCTTTTACGAATTTTCCGAGATGCTGTTCGGAGAAGGGAGACAGGAGTAGGCATGGGCACATCCACACTGCAAGGGTGCGGCACCGCGCTGGTGACTCCCTTTGGGAGTGATGGCGCGCTCGATGAAGGCGCGCTGCGGCGGCTGGTCCGCTTCCAGATCCAGGAAGGCATAGATTTTCTGGTTCCGTGCGGCACTACTGGAGAAAGTCCGACGCTTTCACACGAGGAGCATCTGCGCGTCGTCGAGATCACGCTGGAAGAATCGCGGAGCGCGGGGCGAAAGGTCCCGGTGGTGGCCGGCGCCGGGGGCAACAACACCGCCCACATCGCCGCGCTGATCCGCGAGCTTGAAGCGATGGAGGTGGACGGCATCCTCTCCGTATCGCCGTACTACAACAAGCCAACGCAGGAGGGCATCTTCCAGCACTTCCGCGCGTTGAACGACGCGACGCGCCTGCCACTCATCGTGTACAACGTGCCGGGGCGCACCGGCTCGAACATCGAAACCGCGACGCTGGCCCGGCTCGCCGCGCTGCCCAATATCGCCGGCGTCAAGGAAGCCTCGGGAAGCATCACCCAGATCGCCGAGGTGCTCCAGGCGGCGCCGGAGGGCTTCGCGGTATTGTCGGGCGACGACTCGATCACACTGCCGCTGATGGCGCTCGGGGGCGCCGGGGTCATCTCGGTGGTGTCCAACCAGGCGCCCGGCTTGATGGCGCGCCTTACCGCGCTATGCCTGGCCGGCGATTACGCCGAAGCGCGGCGCCTCAACCGCCGGCTGCTGCCGCTGATGCAGGCGAACTTCATCGAGTCCAACCCTATCCCGGTGAAGGCCGGCCTGGCGATGATGGGCCTGATCGAAGAAAAGTACCGCCTCCCGATGGTTC
>JBKKAI010000390.1:0-4607 GCA_046714815.1 Terriglobia bacterium
GCCTTGCCTGGCTTGGCGGAGTTCTACACCGCGTAAGGCAGGCCGAACCATGAGCAAACTGCCTCAACCTCAAAAAGGAGCAACGCAGATGAGGATGATAGATTCGCTGATTATGGAGTTTGAGCACGAAGCGCAGACAACGCGCAAGCATTTGGAACGGCTGCCCAGCGACAAGCTGGACTGGCGGCCCCACGAGAAATCGTTTACGGCACGGGGGCTGGCATCGCACATCGTCGATTGCGTCAGCTGGGCCGATTCGATATTCAACATGGGCGAACTTGACATCGATCCAGCCGCCTACAAGCCCTACCGGGCCACGTCGGTGGCCGACTTGCTTAAGACCTTCGACGGCAAGGTCGCCGACTGCAAGCGAGTCCTGGCGCACGTTGCCGACGCGGACATGATGCAGCCTTGGCGCCTCAAAATGATGGGCCACTTGCGGTTCGAAAAGCCCAAGGCGGCCGTGTTTCGGGACTTCACCTTGAGCCACCTGATCCATCACCGCGGCCAATTGTCGGTCTACCTGGCGCCTGCTCAACGTCCCCGTGCCCGGTTCCTACGGCCCGAGCGCAGACGAGCAAGCCTGACTATCCATGTGGGAAAGATCACCGATTCGCAGGTCTGGGGACAGGACGAGCGGTGGTGGAGGCGGCGGGAGTTGAACCCGCGTCCGGAAAAGCCTGCCGCAAGAAGAACTACATGCTTAGTCGCGTTCCGTTTGCTTCGCCAGGCCTGACAAGGAACCGACAAGAATCAGATCCGGCTAGTCCGATTGATGTCACCGACCGCCCCCGGACCGAGGACTGCCGGCCATCCCGCAGTGAATTACGCTACTGAACAGCCCGCGGGCAAGCCGCCCAGCAACGAACACCGCCTAATTAGGCAGCGTAAGCCAATTGTGTATTGGCAGTTGTGGTTTCCCAAGCGATTACGGGTGCCTGGCCCCCGGCATGCCTTCTCACAGCAATTCAATCCCGTCGAATCCGTGACGCCCCCACATCACTTCTACATTGTATCACGAACGCCTCCCCCACCAGGCCGGAAACCACATTCATTCCGTTGACACGGCTGTGGCCGCCGCTCATAATAAATTTTGCCAATGTCTGAATCGGTTGAGAAAGCCATCAGCAGCGCCCTGGAGAGCTTCGTCACCAACCACCTTGCTCCTCTTCAACAGGAGCTGCGGAAGGGGTTGGCGCAGGCGCTGGCAGGCTCTGCTCCGGCCGCCGCCGGATCGAGCAGCGCCGCCCTGAATTCGGCCTACTACCGCATCGCCGGCGCACGCAGCCAAACCGAAGCGTTGCAGGGCCTTCTGGACGCCACCGGCGACTTCGCCCGACGCTCCGCCGTGCTGGTGGTGAAAGGGGACCGGCTCACCGGCTGGCGCGCCCGCGGTTTCGACGGAGGCGCCGCCGACAAAGTGCGGGAGCTGAACCTGCCCGCCGACGGTGACGGCGGGTGGAGGCGAGCTCTCTCTGAGCAGGCCGCGACGACCGGCGTGGTGGAAGCCGCGCCCGAGCCGGTGCGCCAAGCGCTGTTTGCCACGGTGGGCGCGCCGGCCGATAACCGGTGCTATCTGCTTCCGTTGATTGTGCGGGAGCGCCCGGTCGCGGCGCTTTATGCCGACGGCGGCGCGACCTCTGTGATGCCCGACCTGGCGGCGTTGGACCTGCTGACGCGGCTCGCCGGGCTTTGCCTGGAGCTTTCCGCGGTGCGGCAGCGCACGGCATCGGCGCCGGCCTCAGCGGCACAGGCCGCCGCTCCCGCCCCTGCTGAAGTGATTGAGATGTCGGAAGCCGCGCCACCCGTTGAGCCGCCGCCTGCCGCTCCCCCGCCCACATCCGCCGCGCCCGCGGTGGCCGCGGCCGCCCGCGCCCCCGGCCCTGATTTCGACAACATCCCCGCCGAAGACCACGACGTTCACAAAAAGGCTTTCCGCTCCGCCAAGCTGCTGGTGGACGATCTGATTCTTTACAACAAGGACAAGATCGAGCAGGGCAGGGCACAGGGGAACATTTACAGCGCCATCCACGAAGACGTTGACAAGAGCCGCGCCCACTACGGAAAGAAATGGTCCGGGACCGCGGCCGGCAAGGTAGACTATTTTCACCAGGAGCTGATGCGGCGCGTGGCGAACAACGATCCGGCCGTGTTGGGCGGCGAGTATCCCGGCCCGCTGGTTTAACAGAAGCAACTCCCCAGGGTTCCCCATGGACTCCCGTCCCTCCCCGTTTCCCGTATTCGTGCTGGGCTGCGTGTTGCTGGTTTCCGGCGGCGCCGAAGCGGCGCAGCGGTCGCGGAAAAAACCGGAGCGTAAAGCCCCCGAGCGCGGCGCCAAGAACGTCGCCCGGGCCCGGCCTTCTTTCGTCGCGCAGCGCTTCAGCCTCAGTGGAACGGGCCTTGAGCCGCGGCCCAATCTGGCGCTCGCGGACCCGGTGATGCGCGGCCTTCGCGCCGCCGCCCGGAATTTCCTCGAAGCTCCGACGCCGCTCCATCGCGACGAGTTGCAACGCCATGCCGAGCGCAACAGGAACCACCAGGCGGCGCCATTGGCTTACCTGGCGCTCGGCTACAACGCGCTGCGCGGCGACGATCCGGCCGAGGCCACGGGCCACCTTCGCGCGGCGCGCCAGGCCGCTGCGCGACTAGCCGGCGCGTTCCCGATTTCCGACTACCTCGATTACTACCTTGCAGTGGCGCTCGGAAGAACCCGGCAACACCGCGAGGCGCTCGAAACTCTGGACGGCTTCGAGCAGCGCCACGCCTTCAGCTCGCTGATGGGTATGGCCGTGCTGCTGCGCGCCGAAAGCCTGATCGAAACCGGGCAGGCGGCGTCCGCCGCCGAACTGTTGAAAACCCGGCTGGGCGCGCTGAAGCGGCCCGAAGCCGACATGGTTCTGGGGCGGGCGCTCGAGCGCGCGGGCAACGCGGCCGCCGCGATCGAGGTCTGGCGCCAGGCGTATTTCCTCTATCCGGCCACCGATGATGCCGAGGAGGCGGGCCGGGGAATTGCGCGGCTCTCCTCGCAGGGAGGGGTCCGCGTCGCGCTTGCCCCGGCCTCGTTGCGGCGCGAGCGCGCCGAACGCCTGCTCGCCGCCCGCCGTTTTCGCGCGGCGCAGGAAGCATACAAGGACCTGGCGGCGGCCACGTCCGGCGCCGAACGCGAGCAGGCGCAGGTGCGTGGCGCCGGCGCGGGCTTCCGGGCGGGCGGCACTTCGGCGGCCTTCAGGGAATTGTCCGGCTTGCAGGCCTCGGACCCCGCCGCCGAAGCGGAGCGCCTTTTTTACCTGGCTGAGTGTTATCGCCGCATGTCGAACGAGTCCGCTTTTTTCGAAATGGTGCGCCGGCTGGGCGAGAACCACCCGGCCTCTCCGTGGTACGAAGAGGGATTGTTTTCGGCGGGAAACTACAGCCTGCTCCGGCGGGACTGGAGCCAGATGGTGAGCTTCTACCGCACGCTTGCCGACCGGTTTCCGTCGGGCAAGTATGCGGCCCAGGCGCATTGGCGGGTGGCCTGGCGCAGTTATCGCGCCGGTGATTCTGCCGCCGCCGGAACGTTCGCCGCCGCCGGAACGTTCGATGAGGCGCGCCGGTTGTTCGAGCAGCACGTGCTGCGCTTCCCGCAAAGCACGCAGGTGGCGGCGGCGCTCTACTGGCTGGGCCGGCTGGCCGAGCCGGTTTCGCGACCCATTGCGCTGGCCTACTTTCGCAAGGCAGGCGACAACTTCCCGCAGTATTTCTACGGCACGCTGGCCCGCGAGAAGCTCGTGCGCGAGCGCGTGGTCCAGGCCAGCATGCCTACCGGCGGCCTGCCGGAAAACGTAACCCGGGTGCTGGCGGCGGCGCCGGTGTATCGTCCGGCGCTGGCGGGCCTGGCGCCACCCGCCGACCTGCCGGCGCACCGCCGCAAGGTGGAAACGCTCGAAGCCGCCTGGCTGCTGGACCTGGCGGTGATCGAATTGCGCCATGCCACCGACGACCCGGCGCACTCGCAGTACCTGCTGCTGGAGCTGGCGCGGCTGGAGCGCGACCGCGGCCGTTTCCTTCCCGCCATCGAGCATATTCGCCGCGTCTTCCCGAACTATTTCGCCTTTTCGATGGAAGACCTGGAGCGCACCTACTGGGAGCTCCTGTTCCCGCTGCCGTGGTTTTCACTGGTTCAGTCTCACGCCCGGAAACACGGTCTCGATCCATACCTGGTGATGGCCCTGATCCGCCAGGAGTCGGCGTTCAATCCCTGGGCGGTCTCGCACGCCAACGCTTATGGCCTGATGCAGCTTCTGCCCTCGACCGCGCGCCTGATGGCGCGCAAGGTGGGACGGCCGCGGCCGGGCGCCGCGTCGCTGTTCGATCCGGAAACCAATGTCGAGCTGGGCACTCAGTATCTTTCCGATGTCCTGCGGCGCTATGGGGGGCGGCTGGAGGCCGCGCTGGGCAGCTACAACGCCGGTCCCCACCGCGTGGACTCCTGGCTGGCCCAGGACCAATTCCGCGACGATGCCGAATTCGTCGAGAGCATTCCGTTCACCGAGACCCGCGAATACGTCCAGGCCGTCATCCGCAACGCGGCGATGTACCGGCGCCTCTACTCCAAATAAGTCCTAGGT